>JBGTIE010000314.1:0-9707 GCA_041745855.1 Lysobacterales bacterium
CGCGCTACTGCTCTCGGTTTGCCGTGGCCTAGAGCCGGTTTGACTGGCTGTGTCGCACGTCCCGCGGCCGCCAGCGCGATGGGGACGTGGTGCGAAGACCGGTGGCCTGGTGCGCGCTGGGACCGCGCTACTGCTCTCGGTTTGCCGTGGCCAAAAGCCGGTTCGACTAGCCATGTCGCACGTCTCGCAGCCGCCGGCGCGATGTCGGCCGGTCCGAAAACCGGTTGGTTCGTGCGCGCCGGAACCGCGCTGCTGCTTTCGGGTTGGCGTTGCCAAGAGCGGGTTCGACTGGCCATGTCGCACTGCGTCGCGGCCGCCGGCGCGGTGTGAGGGTCGTCCGAGAACCGATCAATTCGTGCGCGCCGGAACCGCGCTACTGCTTGCGGTTTGCCGTTGCCAAGAGCCGGTACGACGGGCCTCGACTCGAATACCCGCTACCCTCACTCCCAGAACAAATTCGGGAACGCTGCATTGAACAGCAGGAAGGTCATGAACAGTGCCATCAGCAGGCTCGCGATGGTCACGATCAGATTGACCGGATTGAAGAGGTTGCGCCGTGCCTGCCGTTGCTGGCTGACTTGAAAACGCAAACCTTTTTGTTCAGTAGCCCGCCGCCTGGCCATCCTTTCTTGCCTCGCTTGCACCAAAATAGACGCCCGTTGCCGGGTCTCGCATGATTGCCTGGTAGCCACCAAAGGGGCCGTGGGCGTAGATGATCCGGTGGCCCTTGCGCATCAGGCTGCGGATGGTCGCATAAGGGAAGCCGCTTTCCAGGTTCAGTTCGCCGCCGTCTGTCATCGGCGTGTTCTGGCCGGCCGGTTCGGTCGAGCCGTCGTGATGGATTCGTGGCGCGTCGCCGGCTTCCTGCAGATTCATGCCGAAGTCGATCATGTTGATGACGATCTGGGCGTGGCCCTGCGGCTGCATCGCTCCGCCCATCAGGCCGAAGCTGATCCATGGTTTCCCATCCTTGGTGATGAAGGCGGGAATGATCGTGTGGAAGGGGCGCTTGGCGGGGGCGAAACTGTTGGGGTGGCCTTCTTTCAACACGAACTGCTCGCCGCGGTTCTGCAGGATGAAGCCCAGCCCGGGTGGCGCCATGCCTGAGCCCATGCCGCGGTAGTTGGACTGGATCAGCGAGACCATCATGCCGTTGCGGTCGGCAGTGGTCAGGTAGATCGTGTCGCCTTGGTTGAGGATCGCAGGTCCCGCGTCGACTTCGCGCGCGGCCCGGTCCGGATTGATCAGCGCCCGGCGTTCGGCCGCGTACTCCTTGCTCAACAGGCGCTCGACCGGTGCCGGTGCCCAGGCTGGATCGGCGTAGAAGCGGGCGCGGTCGGCGAAGGCGAGCTTCTTGGCTTCGGTGAACAGATGGATGTACTCGGGGTCGTCGAAAGTCATCTCGCCGATCGGATAGCCCTCGAGGATGTTGAGTATCTGCAGCGCGGCAATGCCCTGGCCGTTCGGCGGCAGTTCCCACACGTCCACGCCGCGGTAATTGACCGAGACCGGATCGACCCACTCGCCGCTGTGCGCGGCCAGGTCCTCGTAGCGCAGGAAGCCGTCGTGTTCGCGGAAGTAGGTGTCCATCGTGCGGGCGATGTCGCCCTTGTAGAAGGCGTCGCGGCCGTCCTTCGCCAGCGCGGCGAGCGTGTTGGCCAGATTGACGTTGCGCCAGATCTCGCCCTTGCGCGGCGCACGGCCGTCGATCGTGAACTGCTCGGTGAAGCCGGGGAAGGGCGCCAGGGTCGGCACCGAGCGATCCCAGTAATAGGCAATCACCTCGGTCAGCGGGAAGCCTTCGCGGGCGTACTCGATCGTCGGCGCCAGCACCTCGGCCATCGGCAGCGTGCCGAACTTGCCGTGCAGCGCGAACCAGCCGTCTACGGTGCCCGGGACGGTGACCGGCAACGGGCCGCGCGGCGGCACCTCGGTCAGTTCGCGGCGCTGGAATTCGGCCAGGGTCAATGCCTTGGGCGAGCGGCCGGAGCCGTTGTAGCCGTGCAGCTTCTCGCTCTTTGGGTCCCAGACAATCGCGAACAGATCGCCCCCGATGCCGTTGCCGGTCGGTTCCATCAGACCGAGTGCGGCGTTCGCAGCGATGGCGGCATCCATCGCCGAGCCGCCGCGCTTGAGGATGTCGATCGCGATCTGGGTGGCCAGCGGATGGCTGGTGGCGGCCATGCCATGACGGGCGATGACTTCCGAGCGGGTGCTGAAGGTGGCGTCGGTGATTCTATCGGCGGCCATCGAGGGCGCTCCGGCTAGCACTGCGGCAGACAGCATGGCACTTCGCAGCCAGCCGGCGGTGGAACGCATGGCCGGGCCGGGGCAGGGAAGCGGAGGGGCGTGTCGCTTGGTCATGGGCAAGTCTCGAGTGCGGCACCGCATTGGCGCGTCTGTCGTCTGTCGATGGCCGCCGAAGCGGTCACCGCGCAATGGCGATCAAGCCAGACTGCCACGGAGTGCCGGCTGCATGCGAGTGCCACTCGTCGCACGTTCCGGTTGCTAGCCCTTGAACCGACAGCGATCGCGACCGGCATCGCAGGTGGCCACGCCGATGACTTGTAGCCCGCCCTCCAGATCGCGCCAGGCCAGTTCGATCTTGTAGTTGCCGCGACGCGCCTGGCGATAGGCCTGGTCGATGGCCTTGTCCAGACCGCCGAGGTGATTGCTGACCCGCTCGATCAGCTGGCCCGCACCTTGCAGGCCGGCGGCCAGTTCCAGACTGGTGGGCAACATCAGCGCGTCGGCATCCGGTACCTGCGTACTGCTGAGCTGTACCGGGATCTCGATCTGCTGACCGGCAACCAGCGGTGGCACGGGAATCAGACGCGGATGCAAGCGGGAGCTTCGGCCCAGCTCGCGCAGCTGGAGCCAGCCATGTTCGCTTGCGTCGGTTCCTGCCGCCACTCGCAGGGTGATCATCGGCGGACGGTACAGCTTGCTATCGATGGGCTCGAAGCCCGGTGGCTGCGCCGTGCTGGTGCCACGCATCGTTACTGTGTAGAGCGTGGCGGCAATGTTCGCGGCTTTCTCCTCGAACAGTTCGCCCATACCACTGTGGAGTCGAAGGGCGTGGATGACCATGCGCTCGATATAGCCTTCGGCGCGCTGCAAGACCGGATCATGGGCGAAGGTGTTGGGCGGGCCGCCCAGGGTGGCGATCGCCTGGTCCAGCACCAGCCCCAGGGCCTGCCGACACTCACCGGCACAGGCCGCGGTCGCTCCGCCGAAACGCCTTTGAACCTCGGTCCGAACCAGTGCCTTGGCGGCTTCGTGTCTCTGCTCGCCCCAGCTTTGCATCGTCTCAAGCAGACTCGCGCTGCTGCGATGGGCGATCTGGAAGGCAAACAGGACATCCTGGTTGGCGGGGTCACAAAGATTGATCTGTTCGCTGGTTACCAGCTGGCGGCTGGCGCTGTCTGACGGCTCCAACAGCAACGGGCGGGTGGGTTGGACCCAGCAGCGCAGATCGGCCGCGACCGGTCGCAGCGCCGAGTAGTCGGCGACTTCGATCAGGGTGGGCAAGGTGCTGGTATCGAGTCGGCGGTCCGACTTCGTCAACGGGGCCAGGTCAATGCGGACGCCGGCGGCTGGCAGGCCCACCGGGCCGCCGTTGCGGCCCAGGCCAACAACGCGCAGATACAGGGTGCCGCTGGGATAGCTGCCGTGCAGCATGCTGGTCAGTGCGGCGGCACTGGGTTGCGCCTGGGTCGCGCGCGCACCCCCGAACAGGAACGGACCCAGGTCAACGGTGAAATAGGACGGATTGTTGGACTGGGCCAGCGGCGTGACCTCGCCACTGGCGATGACGCTGGCAGGGGTCCGCCAGTTCTCGGTGGTGTCGACAAAGGGCAGCCGGGACAACTGCCAGCGGGCGCGCCACGCAAGACGCCTGCCTTCATTGCGCAACTCGAAGGGCCAGGCGGCCGAGGTGGGGTCGTCGATGATCAGCTGCTGATCGACATAGGACCGCGCCGATGCCTCGGCCGACGGCTCGCCCTCGCCATTCCAGGCCCGCACGTTCAGTGCGTGGGCCCGCCCGGCGAGGATCTGGATCAGCTTCGCCCGCGCGTCCGGCGAATGCGCTTGCCAGTCGAGTGCGGTCTCACCAAAGCGCACCGGCTTCGGATCGGCAGCACGTACCTCGCGATCGCTGATCGGCTTGAGCGGCACGCTGCGGCTGGCGGGAGTCTGGTCCTGGGCGAGTAGCCACGGGGAAAAAGCGAGGAGTGCCAGCGGCGCCAGCAATCGAAGTCGGGTCATGGTCTGTCGTAGTGGCCTGATTTGGGTGAAGGGTACCGTGGACCAGCTTGCGCTGCGCAGGTTCCCGAATTGCGCCAAGAGTCGGGGTCGGGGTCGGAATCGGGGTCGGAATCGGCATCGGCATCGGTATCGGAATCGGCATCGGAATCGGGGTCGGAATCGGGGTCGGCATCCAGAACAACGACCTGGCTTTGGGCCACGAACGACTGGTCTTGCACCGGGCAGCGATCGAGTTCGTCGGCATGGAGTACTGGCGTACTCGACCGGATCGTTCATCCTGAATGCGGTCGGGCGGCGTGGCCGCGGTTCGTGAGGAGGATGACGGTTACGCCGAAGCAAATCGATTCCGATTCCGGTTCCGATGCCCAGCGTCACGTCGCTACACCAGCTTGAGTCGCGCCCCCCGCGCGACTGGGTGCGAGGATTCCGACCCCGACCCCGACCCCGACCCCGACTCGCGCCCCCCGTGCGACTGGGTGCGAGTCAAACTGATGTGATTGGGCCAAGGTTCTCCTGCTCCCGTAGGAGCCAGCCTGGTGGCGAAGCTCTTGCTTTCGCACTGTTGTTCGGGTGCGATTCAAACTGATGTTTCGGAGAGTCTTTGTGGTGGCAGGGCCCAGGGCCCAGGGCCCAGAAGGTCAAGAGCCGACTTGAGGCGAGTCAAAACGCAATGGCTGTCGGCGGGCCTGTGGCCCTCGATTCGCCAGCAGGCTGGCTCCTACAGTGGGCAGTGTTGCCCGATGAGCGGGGCTCAACATCTCGCCGGCTGCGCCGTCGGCGGGCCTGTGGCCCTCGATTCGCCAGCAGGCTGGCTCCAACAATGGGCAAGCAACATCTCGCCGGCTGCGCCGTCGGCGGGCCTGTGGCCCTCGATTCGCCAGCAGGCTGGCTCCGATAGGCAAGCAACAGCTCGCCGGCTGCGCCGTCGGCGGGCCTGTGGCCCTCGATTCGCCAGCAGGCTGGCTCCTACAATGGGCAAGGGCTTGTGGCATACTCGCCGGCTGGTCGTGGGCTGCCGCCCACCTTGTCAAACGCCGAGGGGATCCATGGACTTCTTCATTTCAGCCGCGCACGCGCAGGCTGCAGCGCAGCAACAGAGCATCTGGCCTTCGCTGGCGATGCTTGGTGTGTTCTTCGCGATTTTCTACTTTCTGCTCATCCGGCCGCAGCAAAAGCGGATGGCCGAGCACAAGTCTCTCGTTGCCGGCTTGAAAAAGGGTGACGAAGTCCTCACAAACGGGGGCATAGCGGGCAGGGTCGAGGACGTGGGTGAGTCCTTTCTGGTCGTGGAAATCGCCGCCGGCACCACCGTCAAGCTGCAGAAGCAGGCGGTGACCGCGGTTCTGCCGAAGGGCACCCTGAAGAGCACTTGATCGCTTGCGATCTCTGGTGAGACCACATGATTGATTTCCCGAAATGGAAGTTCGGGCTGGTAGCGGTAGTGCTGCTGCTGGCCATTCTCTATGCCCTGCCGAACATCTTCGCGCAGGAGCCCGCCGTCCAACTCTCCGCCAATCGCGGCAGCAGCATCGATCAGGTGCTGGAAGAGAGTATCAAGGGCAGCCTGCAGGGGCGCAGCATCGAGTACAAGTCGATCGAACGCGATGAAACGCGCATGCTGATCCGCTTTACCGACACCGAAACCCAATTGCAGGCCGCCGACGCCATCCGCAAGGATCTGATGGCGGCCGAGCAGCAGAACCAGTTCGTCGTGGCGCTGAACCTGGCGTCAACGGTACCCGAGTGGTTGCGCGGTCTGCGCGCCGATGCGATGCCGCTGGGTCTGGATCTGCAGGGTGGCGTCCACTTCCTGATGGAGGTCGACCAGCGCGGCACGATCGACCGCGAGTACGACCGTTACCTCGAAGACATTCGTGCATCGCTGCGCGAGTCCGGGCTGGATTACATCGGCGCTACGCGATCCGGCGACGAGATCGACGTGGAACTGGCCGACTCTTCCACCCGCAGTCGCGCCGAGATCGAACTACGTCGGTTGTACTCGGAATTGCAGTATCAGCCCGAGGGTGACAACTGGTTGCGGGTCACCGTGCCGGACGCGGTCATCCAGCGGGTCAAGGATGCGGCGATCAGCCAGAATCTGGCCACGCTGCGCAACCGCATCAATGAATTGGGTGTGGCCGAACCGGTGGTCCAGCAACAGGGCTCGGAGCGGATCGTCGTCCAGTTGCCGGGCGTTCAGGACACCGCGCGGGCCAAGCGCACCCTCGGCGCCACCGCGACCCTCTCCTATCATCCGGTTGACGAGGGCGTCGACGTGGTCGAGGCCGAACGCAGCGGCCGGGTGCCTTTTGACGCCAAGCTGTACAAGCACCGTAACGGTACATCGGTGGTGCTGAAGAAGCGCGCGATCGTCACCGGTGAACATCTGGTCAACGCGCAAAGCGGCTACGACACCGAAAGCAGCGGCACGCCGATGGTGTCGGTCACGCTCAACAGCGTCGGCGCCCAGCGCATGCTCGACTTCACCGAGGAGAATGTGGGCCGGGGCATGGCGGTCGTCTTCATCGAGAACCGACAGGAGCCTGTCCTGGTCAATGGCGTCGAGGAGTTGCGTGATCGCACGATCGAGGAAGTGATCAGCGTGGCGACCATTCGCGGCGTGTTTGGCCGCAATTTCCAGACCACGGGTCTGGACAGCAAGCCCGAGGCGGACGAGTTGGCGTTGCTGCTGCGTGCCGGCTCGCTGGCCGCGCCGGTTCGCATCGTCGAAGAACGCGTGGTCGGGCCCAGTCTGGGTCGCGATAACATCAGGCGCGGCGTCAATGCGGTGCTGGTCGGCCTGGTTGCCGTCATGGTCTTTGCGGCGATGTACTACAAGCTGTTTGGACTGGTTGCCAACATTGGTCTGGTGCTCAATCTCACCGCGCTGATCGCGGTGCTGTCGATTTTCGGGGCTACCCTGACGATGCCGGGCATTGCGGCCATCCTGCTGACCCTCGGCATGGCAATCGATGCCAACGTCTTGATCAGCGAACGCGTGCGCGAGGAGTTGCGCAACGGCAGCACGCCGCTGGCGGCGATGCGCTCGGGTTACGAGAAGGCGTGGGCAACGATCCTTGATGCGAACGTCACGACCCTGATCGCCACGATCAGCCTGATTGCATTTGCCTCCGGACCGATTCGCGGTTTTGCGATCACGCTGTCGGTGGGCATCATTACCACGATGTTCACCGCGGTGGTCGTGACCCGCGCGATCCTTGCCCTGATCTATCGGAACAACAAGAAGCTCAAGAGCCTGTCGATCTGACGGCCGGGCGGAGGACTTATGGAAATCTTCAATCCCAAGGCAAACCTGCCATTTCTGTCCTGGCGCAACATCAGCGTTGGTATCAGCTTGTTGTTCATGCTGGTATCGCTGGTGCTGATCCTGACCCGCGGGCTGAACTTCAGCCTGGATTTCACCGGCGGCACGCTGATAGAGGTCGAGTTCGCCCAACCGGTCGCCGCTGCCGATGTGCGCGAACCGCTGAGCGAGGCCGGCTACGGCAATTTCGTCGTCCAGAGCCTGGGCGGCACGACCGAATGGTCAATCCGGATCGGGCCACAGGAAGTCGCGGAGGAAGCCGATGCGGTGGCCGCGCAAGTGCTGCGCGCACTGCAGGCCAGGCACCCGGAGGTGAAGGTCAACCGCAGCGACTTCGTCGGTCCGCAGGTGGGCAAGGAACTGGCCGAAGATGGCGTGGTCGCAGTGACCTTCGTCGTCATCGGCATCATGATCTACATCGCGCTGCGCTTCCAATGGAAATTCGGTCTGGCCGCCATTGCCGGTGAGGTGCATGACGTGCTCATTACGCTTGGGATCCTGTCCTTGCTGCAGACCGAGTTCGATCTGACCGTGATGGCGGCGGTGCTGACCGTGGCCGGCTATTCGATCAACGACAAAGTGGTCGTGTTCGACCGAGTCCGCGAGGTATTCCGGCAAGCGCGCAAGCAGGACGCCGAGGAAGTACTCAATCGCGCGATCAACAACACGATGTCGCGCACGATCATCACCGGCATCACCACCGGCCTGGCGCTGTTTGCCCTGTTGTTCCTGGGCGGCCCGGTAACCGCCGGATTTGCCCAGACCGTACTGCTCGGCATCGCGATCGGCACGCTGTCGACGATCTTCTTCTGCGCCCCGATCCTGTACTGGCTCAAGACCAGCAAGCTGGACCTGGTGGTGCCGAAAGCAGAGGACGATGCGGTCGCGGCGCGGCCGTAGGGCCGTAGGTCCTCATGAGCAAAGAGCCAAGAGCTTTTTAAACACAAAGGACACAAAGGACACAAATGAAAGCGTTTGAAGGGTCGGATGAGCTCGGGCAGCGAGGCAAGCCCGACGATCTGGCCGACATTCGCGGCCAAGAAAAACGCTCTTGCTCTACTTTGTGTCCTTTGTGTCCTTTGTGTTGAAAGCTCTTGATCTTGTAAGTCTGTCACGCAGGCTTGGGACTCGGATCTGCGTCGAATTCCGGATCCAGTTCGTCGCCTTCGAGTTCGGCGGCGAGCTTGGCGATCACGTCGGCGGCCTGGGCCTGGTCGCTGTCGTCGATCAGTACGTTGACCAGGCCCATCGCGGGCAATTCGCCCATGCCGCCGCTGGCGTATTCGCCGCTGACGAAGCAGTGGATGCCGGCGGCCTCCAGCGCGTGCTTGACCAGATGGGTGTCGATCAGGTTTTCGGCCCGGTAGGCGATTCTCATTCCTTGTCCCCGGATTGACCGGTTCCGGTGAATCGCCGAAACAGGTCGGCCAGCGTCCGGGCGGGGGAGCCGAAGCGCTCCTCGACCATCGCCAACGACTCAGCCGTCAACATCTTGATCCGTCGCGCCTGCAGCTTGATGCCGCGTTCGCTCTCCAGCAGTACCTCGGCCTCGGCGTCGGACAGGCCGATGCAGTACAGCTGGGCGCGTCGGCCAACCAGATAGGTGCCGGCCAGATGGGTCACGGTGCTGTAGGCGATCTCGGCAAAGGGCAGGCCACGCTTGATCAGCCGACCGGCCAGATTCTTGGCCAGTTGGCGGGCGATCATCTTGCCGACCTGCTCGACCAACTCGCTGCCGCCGGCACCAAAACTCAGGATCCAGCGGCCAATCATGTCCAGTTCCTTGGGGCTGGGCTCGCGATCGTAGATGGCAAAGGTCGTCAGGGCCAGTTCGCGCTGCAGGCGAACCATGTAGGCCAGATCGCCGACCCCGTCGATCGCAAGGCCCGCCAGCTTGCCCAGGCCCGGAATCAGCGCGGTGGCGCTGGTCAGGCTGCCCACCATGCCAGCACGCAGGCACTTGTCGCGCAGCAACTGCTTGAACAGATCGGTGTTGTCGGCCGTCGGCGATTGCCCTTGGCGCTGCTTGGCGGCGGACAGCGCGCGGGTCCAGTCGGTGGCGGCCTCGGATTGCTTCCTGGCCGGCACTTCGACCGTGGGTTGGGAGCGCGGC
>JBGTIE010000315.1:0-2463 GCA_041745855.1 Lysobacterales bacterium
GGCGTCCTGCAGTGCCAGCAGCACCGGCGCGCCGGGCAAGCTCTCGGCGTCGAGCACGGTCGCGCCGATCAGCGGGCTGCCGGCCTGCACCTCGAGTTCGTAAAGGTCGCCACGCTGACCGTAGAGCTGTTCAAAATAGGATTCGGTACGGCTGGGCGTGACCGTCTGGCGTTCTTCGTCCGGCAGCAAGCGACGTGCGAACACCCCGAAGAACAGCAGACCCATCACGAACAAGCCCAGGCCGACCGGAAAGACCGAGAACAGCGGGTAGTACTGCAGGGTTTCCGCGCCGGGCGGCAGGTTGCGGTTGATGCCGGAAACCAGGTCGTTGAGCATGATCATCGGCGAGTTGCCGACCGTGCTCATCTGACCGCCGAGAATGATGCAAAAGCCCATCGGCATCAGCAGTTGCGACAAGGGATAGCCAGTGCGCGCCGACACCCGGCTGGCCACCGGCAGGAACAGCGCGGCGACCGCCGGGTTCTGCATGAACATGCTCAGCCCGCCGGCAAAGGCGGACAAAGCCATGATCAGCCGGACTTCATGGCCGCCAGACATGCGCATGATCACCTTGGCCGCACCGCCCAGCACACCGGTGCGATCGAGCCCGGCGCCTAGAATCATCACCGCGACAATGGCCATCACCGCGTTGGACGCGAAGCCGCTGAACAGATCCTCAGGCGGGACCAGCTCGGACAAGCCCAGAAAGACCAGAATCAGCAGCGCAGCGACATCGGCCCGTACCCATTCGCGCACGAACAGCAAAATGGTGCCTCCGAGCAGGATCAGCACCAGCAGGATGTCCGTCGTCAGTACGTTGCTGCCATCCATGGGCCGCAGTCAAACCAGTCTTTGGCGCGCGCGAAGTCCCGATCTTAACGTTTCTTTAACCGCTAAAGCCACCCAGAAAACCGACCAATTCGGGAGTGGTTCATGCAGCGGTTCATTTCTGTCGACTTTCAGACTCCAGCAAGCGTTCCAGCGCCGGCCACAAGGCCTCCAGCAAGCGGGGCTGGGCCTGGCCGGTGGGATGCAGCTGATCGGGCAGAAAGGCCGTGCGATCATCCTCCAGCGGCGCCAGCAGCGATTCGACATATTCCACGCCCTGCGCCGCAGCCACATCGCGAAACACCGCCTGGAAGGCCTCGCCGTAGGCCGGACCGTAGTTCGGCGGCAGACGCACACCGACCAGCAGCACCCGCGCGCCGATCTCTTGCGCGGCGTCGATCATCGCCTCGAGATTGCTCGCCAGATGCTCTGGCGGCAGGCCCCGCAAGCCGTCGTTGGCACCCAGAGCGAGCACCAGCGCGGCCGGATGCTGGCGCTGCAGCAAGCCGGGCAGGCGCGTCAGACCACCGGCGCTGGTCTCGCCGCTAATCGAACTGTTGAGCACCCGCCACGGCTGCGAGCGCTGCTGCAGGCGTTGCTCCAGCAGCGCCACCCAGCCCTGGTCGACCGGGATGCCATAGGCGGCCGACAGACTGTCGCCATGAATCAACAGCAGCGGGGACTCACCGGCGGATGCCGGCAGCATCAGCGCAACCTGCAGCAGCACCACAGTGAGCGGCCACGCGTACCAGCGCCGCGACCCCTGCCATCGGTCAGCACTTGACGCGGGCCTCGCTACGCCCCATTGATCCTTCTTGCTCCATCCTTCCGCCATTGCAGCAACCACCCAGGTCATGACCGAAAACCCAATTATCGAACAATGCGATGAACCGGCCATGGCCGAGTCGCCACCGACCATTGCGGTGCGCGCGGAGAACCTCGGTCGCAGCGTGACCCTGGGCGAGCAGACGCTGGATATCCTCGACGGGGTGGACCTGAGCATCGAGGCCGGCGAGTCGGTCGCGATCGTCGGCGCCTCGGGCTCGGGCAAGTCGACGCTGCTCGGCCTGCTGGCCGGTCTGGATCGACCCAGCCGGGGCGAGGTGTGGCTAGCTGGATCGGCCTTGTCGAAGCTCGACGAGGATGGGCTGGCGGCCTTGCGCGCAGCCAAGGTGGGGTTCGTATTTCAGTCCTTCCAGTTGCTTGCCGGCATGACCGCGCTGGAAAACGCGATGCTGCCGCTGGAACTGGCCGGCCGTGATGACGCCGAAAGTCAGGCGCGTTTATGGTTGGAGCGGGTCGGCCTGGGGCCGCGGCTGAGGCATACGCCACGTCAACTGTCCGGCGGCGAGCAGCAGCGGGTCGCAATCGCGAGGGCCTTCGTCAGCCGACCGGCCGTGCTGTTCGCCGACGAGCCCACCGGCAACCTCGATCGCGCCACCGGCGGCCAGATCGCCGATCTGCTGTTCCAGCTCAATGCCGAGGCCGGCACGACACTGGTGCTGGTAACCCACGATGAAAGCCTGGCCCAGCGCTGCCAACGTCGGCTGGCGCTGGCCGATGGCCGCTTGATCAATACCCCCGCCGCATGAGCGCCGCACCCAATCTACGCCTGGCGTGGCGCCTGCTGCGGCG
>JBGTIE010000316.1:0-3561 GCA_041745855.1 Lysobacterales bacterium
AGATCCGCAGTGGGCTGGCGCGCACCGCGAAGATTGCCGCCAGTCTGGTCGACCCGGCCGTGCACGCAAGCTTCACCCGTGCCGAGGACGAAGCCACGCCCGAGTACGCCGCCGCGATCGCACCGTGGATCGCCGCGCGCAAGGCCGACCCGCAGATTGCTTATCTGTACACCGTGATCAAGCGCGACGACGCCTTTCATTTCATCTACGACATCACGCCCAGGCCGACCGATCCGAATGTCGAGGACAAGTCGGTCGCGGTGATGGAGCAGTACCCCCCCGACGAAGTGCCGCCCGAGCTGGAGCAGGCCTGGGACACGCGCCAGGTGGTCGTGTCGAAGGACTTCTATTTTGACCAGTGGTGCACCGAGGGCTGCATTGGTGGGTATGTGCCGTTCTTCGACGCCAGTGGCGAGCTGGCTGGCGTCGTCGGTCTGGATCTGGCCTCGGGTGACTACGAAAAACGCCTGGCGACGATCCAGCGCGCGATCACTTACGGCGGTCTGATTGGCGTGGTGCTCGCCCTGCTGGTCGGCCTGGGGGTGTGGCTGGTGCGGCGCTCTGATCGCAATACGCGCGAACTGGGGCGCCAGCTGGACACCGTCAACGCGCTGCTCAACATCTCGCGAGCGCTGGCGCAGAAGATCGACGTGGACGAGCTGATGCCGGCATTGATCAGCGAGACCAACGCGATCATGCGCGCTGAGCGCGGCAGCTACTTCTTCTACGACGCCCCGGAAAAGCGCCTGGTCAGCCGAGTCATCCAAGGGATGGAAAGCAAGACCATCACGGTGCCGGAAACGGTCGGTGTGATCGGCCGGGTGGCGCGCAATCGGCGCATCGATAACGTCGAGGACGCCTACGCCGATCCGGATTTCGATCGCAGCTTCGACATCCTGAACGACTTCAAGACCCGCAACATCCTTGCCGCACCGGTCCTGGGCGAGGGCAAGAAGCTGCTTGGCGTGGTCCAGATCATCAACAAGATCGGTGCCCGACACTTCGACGAGGACGACGAGATCCTGCTCGAAGCCCTCACCGGCCAGATGCAGATGGCCTTCGAGCGGGCCATGTTGACCGAGGCCTATGTCGAGAAGCGCCGGCTGGATTCGGCCCTGCGGCTGGCCAGCAACATTCAGATGAGCATGCTGCCGAACGAGTTCCCGGAGCCGGGGAGCGGGCCCTTCGATCTGCATGCGATCCTGATTCCGGCCAAGGACGTGGGCGGCGACTTCTACGACTTCTTCCCGGTCGACGACGAACGCTGGTGTTTCGTCGTCGCCGATGTCTCCGGCAAGGGCATCCCGGCGGCGCTGTTCATGGCCAAGAGCAAGGCACTGATAAAAGCCTTCATGGGCATCGACCCGCAGCCGGACAAGGCGCTGGCCCGGGCCAACAACGAACTGGCCTACGACAACGCGGCAGCGATGTTCGTGACCGTGTTCCTGGCCTTGATGAACGTGCGCACCGGCGAGCTCACTTACAGCAACGCCGGCCACAATCATCCCTATGTGCTCGACGGCAAGGGCGGCCACCGTCTGCTGACAGACGCAGAAGGGGTGCCGATCGGTGCGATGATGGATCTGGAGTTCGGTTCGGCAACGATCACGCTGCAGCCGGGCGAGGAGCTGTA
Organism: Lysobacterales bacterium; assembly: GCA_041745855.1. GTDB lineage: Bacteria > Pseudomonadota > Gammaproteobacteria > Xanthomonadales > SZUA-5 > JAWLAT01. The sequence goes on from JBGTIE010000316.1 coordinate 1,634, forward strand.
TATGTTTACCGATGGTGTCAACGAGGCGATGAGTCCGACCAACGAACAATGGGGTGACGACCGCTTCACCGAAAGGCTGCTGGAGATCGCTGATCTGTCGATGGAGGCCCAGAACGACGCCATCGTCGCCTCGGTCCGGGCCCACGCCGATGGTGCCGATCAATCCGATGACATCACCGTGCTGGCGTTGCGGCGGGCGCCCGGCTGATCCGATCTGGGTTCGATTCAAGCTGATGCAACAATGGGGTTGGTGTTCTCTAGTCGGGAGTTGGAGTCGGGAGTAGGGAGTAAGATCAAGGGCGAAAGCCGGAACAGACGTGTTGGCGCGATGACAACAGCACGAGCGAACCTCTAGCCGATGCGCACTCCCGACTCCCAACTCCCGACTTGGCAGGTGGCGAGAGCCCAATCTGCTTCAGTTTGAGTCGCACCCACCAGATGGAGCCTCTGATGACCAACTTCCTGATCCGGATCGAAGACCCCGAGCACTCGCGCGGACCCGAACCCTCGCTGGCCTTCGACGGTCTGACCATCACCAGTCTGGCCGAGGATGTGGGTGACGCGCTGCGCACTCCGGCACTGTTCGAGCGCTGGCGTGCGCTGCAGGAGGAGCCGGACGAGGTCGATCCGGCACTCGGCGAGGTCGATCCGGCCAGCACCGTGGTGAGCAAGAACGAGGGCAGTCGGCACTATCTGGAAGTGTCGACCACCCTGCCGCACGCGCTGCTCAGCCACCGTCTGAATATGCTCATCGGTCCGAACTGGTCGCTGCGGAATGTGCGCTGAGCGCAGCTCGCGTGCCTGATCGTGGTTGGGGTCGGTATCGGCATCGGAATCGATCCTTGCCCGGCGTATCCCACTGCCTGCTCGTGAACCTTGTAGCCACGCCGCCCCTGCGTTGTAAGCAGCGCCGCGGTCGAGGCGGCGGTACACCCTGACGACGTTGTTGATGACTGCCCGGTGCATGCTAGTCGTTGGTGGCCAAACCCCATGCCGCTCTCGATTCCGATTCCGACCCCGATTCCGACCCCGACTTGGAATCGCTTCATCAGTTTGAATCGCGCCCCCCACGCACGGCAATGATGCATCGCACCGCGAGGGGCGCTAGCATGCGCGTGCGAGCATCGACCGGCGACGATCCCCCGCCAGCTGGTCCGAGCCTGAGGCATGGGAGACGCATGAGCGCGATAACCGAGTGTCTGGATGCACTGCGCGACGGCGATGCCGAGGCGGAAGCGCGGCTGTACCGACAGGTCTATGCCGACCTGCTCAAGCTGGCCGAGCGCCATCTGCGCGCCCAGCCGGCGGTGGCCGGGTCGGTGTCGCTGGTGCATGAGACCTATTTGCGGCTGAACGCCGATGCCCTGCGCGGCATCGAGGATCGCACCCATCTGCTGGCGGTGGCCTCGCGCGCGATGCGCCAGATTCTGGTCGATCAGGCACGCCGGCGGCTGGCGGCCAAACGTGGCGGTGGCGATCAGAAGATCACCCTCAATGACGACATGCCGCTGCCGGAGAGCTCGGCCGAACGCTGGCTCGCCGTGCACACGGCGCTGGAGCACCTGAGCGAGGTCGATGCACGACTGGCCGAGACGGTCGAGTGGCACTATTTCGGCGGCGTGTCTGTGGAGGAGATCGCGCATATGCGCGGCATGTCCGATCGCACCGTCAAACGCGATCTGCGCCGCGCGCGGGCCTTCCTGATGACCGAGCTGGATTAGCCGGGCCTTCACAGGGCTGAGGGCTGAGGGCTGAGGGGTCAGAAGAGCAGGGCCCAGGGCCCAGGGCTCAGGGCCCAGAAGAGTTAAGGGAGTGCGCGTAGGATGTCGGTGAGCTCCGCGAACCGCATTAATAGGGCCCAGGGCTCAGGGCCCAGGGCCCAGAGAAGTGGGGCTCGTCGGCATGGGCGGTCAGCGGGCTCCGCAAAC
>JBGTIE010000317.1:0-1769 GCA_041745855.1 Lysobacterales bacterium
GAGGCGACCAGTTCCGGCCGCCGCGCAGCCAGCCGCAGGCCGACGAAGCCGCCCATGCTCAAGCCGACGAAATGCACCGGCGGCAATTCCAGCGCCTGGATCAGCGCAGCGATGTCAGTGCTCAGCGTATCCAGATCACAAGCCGGTCCGGCGCCGCCGGATAGTCCCTGGCCGCGATGGTCATAGCTCAGACAGCGAAAGCGCCCGGCGAAGGCCTCCACCTGGGTTTCCCACATGCGCCGATCCCACAGCAAGCCGTGCGCGAACACGATCGGCGGACCGCTGCCGCGCAACTCGTAGTGCAAATCGACACCATTGACTGAAAGTTGCGGCACGGCAAATCTTCGTGGGCGGAATCGGCTACTACTGTAGCCCGGCGCGGGGCGGTTTGGGCCGGTGGGGGCTAATTGCGCGAGCCGCGGAGCATGTTGATGGCGTGGCTGCCCGACGGCCTGCGCTTGCTCAAGTTCTCGGCCCGGCGGGCTTGCCGGGCGGCTACCTCGGCGTTGCCAAGCGCGGCATGGCAGCGCGACTGGCCCAACGCGTACAACGGCTGCAGACGATCGAGCTTGGCCGCTGCCTCATAGTGCTCGATCGCCTTGTGGCAGTCCTGTTCGGCTTCCCGCCGCAGTCCCTGCATGAAATGAAAGTAGGGGTTGGCCTGCTCGGCCTCGGCCAGGCGACGACTGAACTCCTCCTGCCTGACCGTCTGGCCCTGATGGCGATACAGGCTGATCAGGTTTGCGAGGACCGAGATCCGGCTCGGATCCTGGCTCAGGGCGTTGAGAAAATGCGCCTCCGCCTGGTCCGGCTTGCCCAAACGCAGCTGCAGTACGCCGCGATTGTTGTAGGTGGAGACCATCTCCGGCGCCAGCGCCAGGGCGCGCTCGAAATGCTGATCTGCCAACGCGTGTTCACCGGACTCCATCAGCTCGGCGCCCCGGTTGTTGTAGTAATGAGCCAGGCTGCGTTCCCGCGAGATGACGTTGGTGCTGCCCTTGACGATCGGGTTGTTCGGGTCGAACTGGATCTCGTGCTTGCGCGGCTTGATCGTGACGCTGGCGCTGACGTGGCCGGTGTAGACCAGTGTGTCGCTGTCGCTGTAGGCAATCAGCACGTTTTCGCTTTCCTGCATCTCCGCGTCCAGTCCGGCCAGTTGCGCCAGAGCCACGAAGAGCTGGGTGAAGGCGAGACAGTTGCCCTTGCGATCGATGAAGGTCTGCGCCACGGTTCGGGTGGTGTCGTCGTACTCCAGTTCCATCCCGCCCGGCTTGAACATGAAGTCGACCAACCGTTCGAGCCGATCCTTCGGATGGCGAACCCGCTTGATCACATGGTCCTCGAGCATCAGGCGCAGTTCCTCCGGCACCTGCACCACCTCGGCCGGTTCGGGAATCGATGCGTCTGCCAGACCGGGCAGGAACAGCAGCAACGACAGAACCAGCGCTCGCATGATTGATCTCCTTAGCCCGGATTTTTCATGAACGTTCGTCGCGAGGCCACCATGGCACGTCGTGCGGTTCGGGGACCATCCGGGTTAGATGCTCACCGTCACGGCTACCGGCAGATGATCGGACAGTGTCAAGGGTAGCGCGCGGCAGTCCTCGACCTGCAAATCCTGGCTGACCAGCACGTGATCGATGGCCCGCCGCGGTCGCCAGGAGGGAAAGGTCGCGGGCGCGCAACCGTCAGCGTGGCGCAGGCCGGTACGCTCGCGGAAGGCGGCGAAGTCGCGGTCCTCCGGCGCACAGTTGAAATCACCCATCAGG
>JBGTIE010000318.1:0-2441 GCA_041745855.1 Lysobacterales bacterium
AGGCAGCGGTCACGGCGACGGTGGTGCCGGCCCGGCCGCGCGGCCCGATCGACCCGCGCTCACTGGCGGTGCTGCCTTTCAGCAACTTGAGCCCTGAGGGCGGGGATGCCTACTTTGCCGAAGGCCTGGCGGAGGAATTGCTCAATGTGCTGGCGCGCATCGACGGCCTCAGGGTCACCTCACGCACGTCTTCGTTCGTGTTCCGCGATCGCGAACTTGGTAGCGCCGAGATCGCCGCAAGGCTCGGCGTGGCCCATCTGCTGGAAGGGTCGGTCCGGCGCTCTGGTGATCAGGTACGCATTACCGCACAGCTGATCGATGCGCAGAGCGATCGACCGCTGTGGTCGCAAAGCTTTGAGCGGCAACTAGTTGACATCTTTACGCTGCAGGAGGAAATCGCGCAGGCGATCGCCGATGCACTGGCCGACTCGCTCGGTGTACGCAGGGTCAAGGTGGCCGCGGCGACCACCGATCTGCAGGCCTATGAGTTCTATTTGCGTGGCCGCCAGCTGTTTGCACAGCGCGGTGCCAATCTCCCGGCTGCACGCGAGTTGCTGCAGCAGGCAGTGAAACGCGATCCGCAATTTGCCGACGCCTGGGCCGGGCTCGCTGGCACCTGGTATGTCTGGCGTTCCTACGCCGCCGAGCCGGAGGGTGTAGACACGCTGGAGCAGGCCCGACTGGCCGCGGACAAGGCACTGGCAATTGAGCCGCACCATCCGGGGGCGTTGGCGGTCAGCGCGCGGATCGCCGCCGACAGCGGCGACCGTCTGCGTCACGCCGGACTGATCGCCCAGGCGTTGCTGTTGGAGCCGAACAATGCCAATACCTGGCTGTGGCAGGGACTGGGCCTGTTCGAAGTCGGCCATTTGCGACTGGCGCACGCCAGTTTCGTGAAGGCACAACAGCTCGATCCGCTCAGCGGTTTGCAGTTGGGCTGGCTGGGCATCACCACCGCCCTGCTCGGAGATCCTCCCGCCGGTCGGCGGATGCTGACACAGGCCCACGCGCTGGGCTGGCGCGGCCCGGCCAGTCGGGCCTTGTTCTTCCTTGCCCTTGATGAGGTAGATGGCGTAGGCGATCCGGGTCAAGCCATGCTCGACTGGGTGCACGACGACGACAGCATGGCGCCCGAGCAACGCGAATTGGCGCGCGCCATCGCCACTGCGCTGACCGCGCCGGGGCAGCTGCCAGCTGCCCAGGAGCGACTCCTACACGCCGCCGCGGCCGACCCGACCCTGGGCTGGACCAGCCTGTTGCAGCTATACGGCCTGACCGACCCGGCGATCGAGTACTCTCTGCAGGCCAGCGCGGCTAGGAGGCAGCCGTTACTGTTCACGTTATGGTTCCCGCGCTTTGAGCCCTTCCGCGAGCATCCGGGCTTTGGCCGCTTCAGCCAGGCCAACGGCTTGAGTGCTTACTGGCAACGCCATGGTCCGCCGGATAGCTGCGTGCTCGGCGATCCCCCGGAGGCGCTGCTGGACTGCACCCACTGAGCTCAGGCCAGGACACGATTTCCCGCATGGCTACGCGGTCAGGGCGGCGCGGTGTCGCGACCACGAGATGTCAGCGCCTGCCTGCTCCAGCACCGCACGCTCGCGCTGCAAACGCTCGCTCGGCAGTGCGATCAGACCGGCGAGGGGAGCCTTCTGCTGGCCGGCCTCGGACAGGGCCAGATCGAGGAACGCGGCTACCGTCGGTTGCAGAGGGGTGCCGGGGCGCTTGATGACATAGATCAGCAGCGGCCGGGCCAGCGCATAGCGACCGGCCATGACCGCGTCCGCATCCGGTCCGGCGACCTGCCCGCTGCTGTCCACCAGCTTCAAGGCTCGCACACTGTCGTCCAGATAGCCGGCACCGACGAAGCCGATCGCCCGTGGCTGTCCCGCTACCGCGCGCAGGACGGCCGCCGAGGCCAGCATCTGGGCCATGTCGGGTCGAAAATCACCGCCACACAGCGCCTGCTGGCGAAAGTACTCGAAGGTGCCGGAGATCGTGTTGCGACCATACGGCACGATCCGCGCCTGTTTCCAGTTCTCGCCCAGGCCCAGATCGCTCCAGCGCCGGATGCTTTGCTGGGGTGCACACCAGCGGGTCGAGGAATAGATCGCATCAATTGCGCTCAGCGGCAGTTGGCGCAAAGGGTTGTCCGGGTGCACGACGACCGCGATCGCGTCCAGCGCGACCACCACCGGGGTCGGCTCGAAGCCATGCCGGTCACGGAAGGCACCCAACTCGTCAGCGGACATCCGCCGCGACATCGGTCCCAGATCGGCCGAGCCTTCGATCAAGGCCTGTGCCGCGGTCGCCGAGCCGCTCGCCTGGAAGCGCACCTGCAGGTCCGGCAGACGCGCCTGCAACTGGTTCAACCAGGCCAGGCAGAGCGGCGCCAGCGTGTCCGAGCCAACCACCGACAGGCGCCGTGCGCCGGTCGGACCGGC
>JBGTIE010000319.1:0-1960 GCA_041745855.1 Lysobacterales bacterium
GCTTCGACGTGCTCGCCACGGTGGCCGGCGGCGGTTCCAACGGCCAGGCCGGCGCGATCCGCCTCGGCGTCGCCCGCGCGCTGGTCGACTACAACGAAGAACTGCGCAGCGAACTCCGCCGCGCCGGTCTCCTGACCCGCGACGCCCGCGAAGTCGAACGCAAGAAGGTCGGCCTGCACAAGGCCCGCCGCGCCACCCAGTACAGCAAGCGCTGATACGAGGTTGGTTGTCCACCCGACCGCCCCGCGCGGTCGGTGTGGAACGAGTAGCAAAAGCCGTTGGGGGATCGTCTAACGGTAGGACAGCGGACTCTGACTCCGCCAGTCTAGGTTCGAATCCTAGTCCCCCAGCCAACATCGAGTTCCAAAGCGTCCCACGGAGCCCAGAACGCAGAAAAGCCCGCACAACCGCAGGCTTCTTTTGTGCTCATCTGGCACTGTCAGTACATCGTCCGGACAGTTATACTGCGCTTCCGCAGTGCCAGCGACCAACACCATGACCACCGCGAACCCTTCCAAGAGCGAGCGCATCGACGTCCGCGCAAGCGCCTCGGTCAAGCAGTTGCTGCAAGATGCCGCCCGCGCTTCCCACAAGAACGTCAGCGAATTCCTGCTTGATGCCGGCGTCACGGCAGCCACCCAAACACTCGCGGACCGCAACCGGTTCGTCCTTGACCAAGTGCAGTGGGCGGCCTTTCAGGAGGCTCTGGATCGGCCGGTACAGGCCAAGCCGCGCTTGCACAAGTTGCTTAGCGAGCGCGGCGTACTCGATTGAGTAGCTACTCGCCGGTTCGCAAACTGGCGGCGAGCGACCATGTCGATGCCTACGATTGCGGTCAGCCGGCGCTGAATCAGTTCCTGCAGCGCTACGCCCTGCTGAATCAGAGGGCCAACAGCGCTCAATCCTATGTCTGCGTCCTGGGTGAGACGGTCGTCGGCTACTACAGCCTCGTTGTTGGAAGTGTGGAGCATCTAGCCGCGCCCACCCGCGTCAGCAAGGGGCTTGCGCGCCATCCGATTCCCGTCATGTTGCTGGGCCGGTTGGCCGTGGACCAAGCGCACCAAGGCCAGGGACTAGGCAAGGCCTTGCTCAAGGATGCCCTGCTACGTACATCCCAGGCAGCTGAAATTGCGGGCATTCGCTGCCTGCTGGTTCACGCCAAGGACATGGCCGCACGGCGGTGGTACGAAAATTGGGACTTCGAGGCCAGCCCGACCGACCCGTACCATCTGTACTTGATGCTAAAGGATTTCCCCCTCTGAATCGGCAAGGTATCCACGTGCGGCCCGAGCCCTCAGCCATCCCCGATTCCCGCAGCAGCAAAAGGCGCCAGCTGCCCAGGCCGCGCTCCCTGCAAGGACCAGAGCGCCAGCGCTTCTCCGACTGCCGCTGAGTGCTTGAAGCCATGGCCGGAGCATGCCGATGCGATGATCGGGCCACCGGCCTGGAGGCGGTCGATCAGAAAGCGCGCGCCCGGCGCTTCGGTGTACAGGCAGGTCGCCGTGCGCACGACCCGCGCCGAGATGCCGCGCAGTCGCCCGGCGACATGTCTTGCGTGCATCGCTGCCGACTCGGCCGCCGTAGTGGCGCGAATGACTCGATCCGGATCGCAGGGCGCATCGTGCTCTGTCGCCACCTTGACTCCTCCTCCCAGGTCCGGAAAGCCGTAATAGACTTCGCCCGCCTGGCTGCCCCAGTTCCAGATGAAGATCGGGAAGCGCTCCTCGACAAAGTCCGCCGGAGATTCCGCCTCAAACCAGTGCAGCACCTGACGGGTGACCCGCAACGGCGGCGAGGCATTGCCGTGCAGTCCCGGCAGCCATGCACCCAGGGCGAATACGGCGACGCCGGGCCGATAACTGGCGCGGTCGGTCTCGATCCGCAGACCTTGGGCACCGACCTGCCAGCCCAGCAAGCGTTCGCCCGTGCTGATCCGCGCACCGCGTTGCTGCGCCAGCGC
>JBGTIE010000320.1:0-13173 GCA_041745855.1 Lysobacterales bacterium
GCTGATCGGCTACTCCGCCCTGCTCGGCCCGATCGCCGGCATCATGCTGGCCGACTACCTGCTCCTGCGCCGGACCGAGTTGAAGGTCGATGATCTGTTTCGGCATGCCGGTGTCTACGGCTACCGCGGCGGCTGGAACCCGGCCGCGCTGATCGCGCTGGTCATCGGCGTACTCCCCAACCTGCCCGGCTTCCTGCAGGCCGCCGGCTTCGTTGCGAGCGTTCCGGCCATCTTCCAGAGCATCTATACCTACGCCTGGTTTGTCGGGTTGGGGGTGGCGGCGCTGGTGTATCTGGGGTTGATGCGAGTGGCGGGCGAGCGGGCTGTTTTGAAGGCTTAGATCTCGTAGGCCGTCGTGGCCGATCGGCGTGGCGCCAGGACAGTGACGCCCGCTCCCATCCGATCGGGCTCCGCGGCGCTCTTGCTCAGCAGGGCGCCTATGCTCTCGTAGGCCGTTGTGGCCGATCGGCGTAACGCCAGGATACGGACGCCCGGTTCCATCCGATCGGGCTCAGCGGCGCTCTTGCTGCGGATCCGATGAGGCGATTCTGAGTAGCCGCTGAGACCCGCGTTGAAATTGGCGGCACGGTCAAAGCTGAGCGGCGCGGGTCACAACGGCCTACTTCCTGTCCCGAAATGCAACCGTGCCCTCACTCCGGCAACAGCAGATTGCGGAACGGATGATGGTTCTTGAACCGGTAGGTTTGGAAGTCGCGAAGGTCAGTGCTGAGGACGCGGCCATCCTCGAGATGCTCGGCCAACAGAACCAGCGAGGCATCGGCCAGATCCATGGGGAGATCGGCGTACTGCTGCATCAACTGCGCGATGCGGCCGATTTCGGCCGGGTTGCAGTTGTGGACTGCGCAGAAGCCGTCGGCGATGTTGCGCATGAACTGCACCGCCACCGCCGGTGACAGGCGCCTGGTCATCAGATGGCAGACTTCGGTCAGGACGGGCCAGGTGCTGATCAGCGGTTCGACGATGCCCTCCAGTACCTCCATCGCGCGGCCGTGATGACGATCACTGCGGTCGGCCAGGGCGTAAAAGAATCCGCTGTCAGCTATCAGCATCGCTAGCAACGCCGCCACCGACCTTGTCGCCATACAGGGCCGTCAGTTCCTCCTTGTAGCGCCCGGACACGTCCGCACGGCCACTTGCGCCCATCGCCAGAAAGCTGCTCCCCTGACGCAGCAGATCTACCGGCCGCAGGTGCTCGCGGCTGACCTTTTCGTACATCAGCGCGATCGCGGCGCGGAGTGCTTCGGTGACGTTCATCTGGGTGTGCTCGGTAACGTAGCGCAACTGCGCTTCGGCCACCCGATCGATGCGGGCGTTGATTCGAGATGATCCGGTCTCTGTCATACGGCGTATGCTAACGTTGTCGAACCGAACTTGCAACTGCATGGTACGACGCGTTTAATGCAGAGCTACCCGGCATTGAGGCAAGCAACGATGAGCATCCTGATCCGCGGCGGCACAGTTGTAGATGCCGAACACAGCTACCGCGGCGACGTGCTGTGTGGCGACGGCCTGATCCAGGCGATCGGCATCGATCTGGAGGCGCCGGCCGGGACCGAGGTGATCGATGCCGGCGGCCAGCTGATCATGCCTGGGGGGATCGATCCGCACACGCACATGCAACTGCCCTTCATGGGCACGGTGGCCTCCGACGACTTCTACACCGGCACCGCCGCGGGATTAGCAGGCGGCACCACCAGCATTATCGATTTCGTCATCCCCAATCCGCAGCAGCCGCTGATGGAAGCCTTCCAGACCTGGCGCGGCTGGGCCGAGAAGGCGGCCGCGGACTATGGCTTCCATGTCGCCGTCACCTGGTGGGACGAATCGGTCCAACACGACATGGGCCTGTTGGCCAACGAACACGGCGTGGCCAGCTTCAAGCACTTCATGGCCTACAAGAACGCGATCATGTGCGATGACGAGGTGCTGGTGAACAGCTTCACCCGTTGTCTCGAGTTGGGCGCGCTGCCGACTGTGCACGCCGAGAATGGCGAATTGGTCTACCGGCTGCAGAAGCAACTGGTCGACGCCGGCATTACCGGCCCGGAGGGACATCCTTTGTCCCGGCCGCCCGCGGTCGAGGGCGAGGCGGCAAATCGGGCGATTCGGATCGCCGAGGTGCTGGGCTCGCCGATCTATGTCGTCCACGTGTCGGCGAGGCAGGCGCTGGAAGCGATCGCGCGCGCCCGCGGCGAGGGCCAGCGGGTCTTCGGCGAGGTGCTGGCAGGTCATCTGCTGATCGATGATTCGGTTTACCAGAACCCGGATTTCGAGTTTGCCGCCGGCCACGTCATGAGCCCGCCGTTCCGGCCCAAGGCGCATCAGGAAGCGCTCTGGCAGGGATTGCAGGCCGGTCATTTGCACACAACTGCGACCGACCACTGCTGCTTCTGCGCACCGCAAAAAGCCGCCGGCAAGGACGATTTCACGCTGATCCCGAATGGCTGCGCCGGCATCGAGGACCGGATGTCGCTGTTGTGGCACTACGGCGTAGGCAGCGGTCGACTTACTCCGAGCGAGTTCGTCCGGGTGACCTCAACCAACGCAGCGCAGATCTTCAGCCTGTACCCGCGCAAGGGAGCGGTCAGCGTCGGCGCCGATGCCGATCTGGTGGTCTGGGACCCGAACGGCAGCCGCACGATCTCGGCCAAGACGCATCACCAGAACGTCGATTTCAACGTGTTCGAGGGCCGCACCGTGACCGGGATTGCCACCCACACCCTGACCCGTGGTCTGCTGGCGTGGGTCGATGGCGACCTGCGCGCGGTGCGCGGCCACGGCAAATATCTGATGCGGCCGACCCATGCGGCGTATTTCGAGGCGAATCGGCGTAGGGCTGAGGGGTGAGGACTGAGGGTGTACGGCGAAGGGCCCAGGGCTCAGGGCCCAGGGCCCAGTAGAGCAAGGGCCGGGGCCCGATGCATGCGGAAGCGCAGCGAAACTCCGCGTAGGATGTCGGTGAGCTCAGCGAACCGCATCAACAGCAAGGGCCCAGGGCTCAGGGCCCAGGGCCCAGAAGAGCTTCGGCGGAACGTAGGATGTCGGTGAGCTCAGCGAACCGCATCAAGGGCGCGTAGCGGAATCCGAGATTGCACTTGCTGGCGCATGGTTGAGCCAGTCATCGTCGCGCTCCCACAGATCAGGGCTGCGGGGGCTCCTGGCGAGGCGCTCAGCCAGCCCTCGTCGCCTCGCAACAACTGATAGTTTCTGGCCCTCCAGAACCAAATCGACAATCGACCCTGCCTGCACCGACAAGGCCTCCGCGATGGCCTTGGGTATGGCCAGAATGACCGAGCCGCCAGATTGCCTCAGCGTTACAGCGCAAGCCATGGTGCACCTCGTTTTCCGCGAGTAGCGCAACAACGATCCGACGCCGCCCCCAACAAGGCGGCGTCAGTTCCCTCAATCGCTCAGCGGCGCCTCCATGCCGCTGCAAAACACGCCGATGGGATCGCTGTCGGTGCTTGTGTTATTGCCCTGCTGCGGATCGAAAATGCCGGCCGGCGCGGTGATCGTAGCGGTGTTGTTGACCACGATCTCCGGTGCGATCTGGACATCGGCCGACAGCACGAAGGTGAGGCTGGCGCCGCTGGCCAGGTTGACCAGCTGATCGATATTGCCGTTGCCGCCAGCTGCACAACTGGCGCCGGTGCCGGCGCTGCAAGTCCAGCTGGCATTGGTGAGCCCCGCCGGCAGGGTGTCGGTGACCCGCGCCCCGGTGACCGCCTCCGGACCCAGATTGCTGACCGCGATCTGATAGGAAATACGCGTTCCGCCGGGGAGCACGCACCGATCGTTGAACTTGCGCAGCGCCAGATCCGCGCCGGTACCACCGGTGCCGACTTGCTGAGTCCCGGCCGTAGCGCTGCCGTTGAAGTCCGGGTCGCCGCCATAGTTGACGATCAGATTGCGGGTACCTTGGGTCTTGAAGCTGAGCTGGCAACTGGTCGCCGGCAAGGTCGCCTGGCAGACGTCGATGCCATCGGTGACGGTGACCGTGCCGGTCGGCGTCCCCGCTCCCGGCGCCGCCACGGCGACCGCGAAGCTGACCAGCACCGGCTGACCGACGTTGGACGGGTTCGGGCTCTGGCCGGTGATCGTCGTAGTCGTGCTGGCACGGTTGACCGGATGAGTAAACAGCGGCGCACTGCTCGCTGCGAAATTGCAGCCGGCTGGCTGATAGCTACCAGTAATCGCCTTGGTGATCGCATTCGGCGCGGCGAGCAGGCAACTGCCCACCGCGATGCCGGAGGTCGCGCCCGCGGCCAGCACGGCGTTGCAACTGGACGCGTCCGGCAGCTGCCTCAGCAATACCACTCCGCACGGCGTGTTGCCGAGCGCGCCGACCACCTGCACGTTGACCTGATAGGTCTGACCCACCACGGAGGGTGAGGGCACGGTTGAAAGGATCGTAGTCGTTGTGGCCTCCGGCGGAAGGTTGGTCACCTCATGCGGTTCGACCACGCTGACCGCACCGTTGAAACTGCCGTCCCCAGCGTAGGTGGCCGTGATGTCGCGCAAGCCGACGGTATTGAAGACGATCGCGCAGCTGCCCATCCCGGAGCCATCGAGGGAGGCGATGCTGCAGTTCTCACCGGTATTGGCCGAGACAGTGACCGAACCGCTCGGGATCAGGACATTGCCCATCACCGCCGGGGTCACCTCGACCATCACTGTGACCGGATCGCCCGGCGCGGACGGGTCGGGCAGCGCGCTGAGGATCGTGCTCACGCTGTTGGCCAGCACCACGGTGTGGTCTTCGGTAGCCCCACTGGAATCGAAGCCCGGATCCGGGTTATAGGTCGCGGTCAGGGTACGCACACCGGTACTCAAGCCGTTGACGGTGCAGCTGCCACTACCGTTGACCAGCGCAAATGCGCAACTCTCACCGCCGGTACTGCTGATGTCGATGGTCCCTGTGGGTACCCCGACAGCCGCCATGACATCGACCTGGACGATGTACGGATCGCCGACTCCGCTCGGATCGGGCAGATCACTGACGATCGTCGTCACGGTCGGGTTGTTGACCGTATGCGGCTCGCCATCCGGATCGATCGCAAAGCCGAAGGCGTTGGCGACGCCGTCGAAGGCCGCGCCGAGGGTGTAGATCCCGGTCGCTGCCGGAGACGCCAGCACGCAGCTGCCCAGGCCGTTGTCGGAAACCAGCAGGCTGAACATGCAGCTCTGGGTATCGCCGTCATCCACCAGCACGTTGCCGACCGGCTGGAACGGACCCTCGGCCACCATGCTCACTTCCACCGTGTACGGATCGCCCAAGGTGGACGGATCCGGCACATCGTCGGTGATCTGCACCGCGACCGGATAGAACGTGAACTCGCTGGTCTTGATCTTCTCCTTGCCGGCGTTGTCACCCGAGGCCGTGGCGATGATCATGTCCTCAGGCTGGAAGATCGGGGCGCCCGGCAGGACATAGGATGCGGTCAACCCGGCTTCCGCCAGCAGGTAGTTGTCGGCACCGAGGAACTCCTGGCCACCGTTGCCGGCCGCCCGGTAGAACTCGATCCGCAGCGGATAACTCGAGTTGGCGGGTAAGGAATCGACGCGATACTCCACGGTCGTCTGGCCAGCCGATGGCGTATCCGGCAAGAAAGCGGTGATCTCGGGGAAGTTCTGGCCGTTGTTAAAGCCGCCGTCGGCATCGCCCGGGTCATTCGGCGTGGGGCCGTCAGCGCCCAGATCGATCGCCATGAAGCCATTGCCGAGAAAGCCGTTGCGGAGGATCGCCATCTGCCCCTCTTCGAACTCGTCGCCAGCCACCGGGAACATCTCGGTGACTACGCCAGAACCAAGATTGAAGTAGATCTTGTTGGCCGCGCCCGCCGCTAACGACCCCACCGAGACCCGGCCGTAAGTCATCTCGATCACTCTGATGCCGTTGGCGTTGGGCAGCGGCGTGTTGCCGTCGACCCCAACGCCGATGTAGTTGCCCTCGATGAAGGTGCCATCGAAGCACACATCCTGGCCGACTGGCGCGCACTGCAGGCCGATGCCGTCCTCGCCGTTGGCTCCAATGATGTTGCGCCACTCTGGCTGGTTGCTGCCGATCAGGTTGGAGCTGGCGTTGCCGTCGCTGCTCAGGAAGATACCCTTGCGGCCGTTGCCGAGCGGAGCCAGCCCGGTCACATCGGTGCCGATCAGATTGCCGAAGACCCCCACAAAACTGGTGCTGATGACCAGGCCGTGATCGGCGTTGCCGGAGATCAGGTTGCGCTGTGCCGGCGAATTATTGCCGATGGCGATGGCATCGGCAGGGCCCGCGCCGGCCGCCAGCACACCGGTGCCCTGCGCTGGCGTGGGGACGCTCAGACCGTCCGCGCTGGTGCCGATGTAGTTGCCACCCAGGCCCACACCGGTTTGCAGCCCGCTGTTGATGCGCACGCCCGCCCCGCTCCAGCGGTTGATAACCAGACCATCAATGTTGACGATGGCGCCCGGCGCGTCGACCACCAGGCCATCGCCGGTGGTGTTCTGACCGGACAATTCGATCAACAGGGTCCCATTGAGGCCGCCGTCGGCCGGACCCACCGTATTGGGAACCGCACCAGGCTGGCTGTAGCCATTCATGATCAGATCCTCGGTGATCGCCGGCAGCGGCGTCAGCGGGGAGATCGTCTGCACGCCGGCGCTGGGGATCGCGAATTCGATCACGTCCAATCCGGGGTTTGCGTTGGCCGCCTCGATGGCCTCGCGCAGCGTGCAGCCATCGCCAGTGCCAGCGATATCGCAGACGCCATCACCGGGATCAGCGGTGCTGGTGACCACGAAGGTACCGCCAGTGACCGCGCCCTCGGCAAACAGCACCTCGGTGGGCGTGAATTGCAATTCGAAACTGGGGAAGTCGTTCACGCCCTGCGTCAGGGTTCCGACGACGCTGGATGCCTGGATCAGACTGAAGACATCGGCCGGGCTCGGGACAAAGCCACCGAACTGCAGAACGTCGATCGCCCCACCAAGCGTCGCCGTACCGCTGACAATCAGTTGGTCGTAGGTGCCGGGCGTGTTGCCGCCCAGTTCCATCTCCATCGAAGCACCGGCGCCCTGCGTGTAGTTACCATTGATGGTCAGTAAGCCGGTACCGCTGATTCCCGGCGCGATCATGGCGTTGCCGAGGCTGACATTGCCGTTGATAAAGCCCGTGCCGCTCAAACTGCCCGCGGTAATATTGCCCAGGCCACCGAGGCTTAACGAAGCGCCGGACTGCACCTGGGTCGATGAGGTGGCTCCGCTCTGGGTGAATTGCGCGAACTGGACATCCCCACCGTTGATCATCAGCGAGCCGGCATTGAAGAAGTTAATCGGCGCGTTGATCTGCGCGTCGTCACCGGTGCCGATGGCTTGCTTGATCAGCTGGCCCTGGTTCGATAGCTCTGGACTTCCGCAGATACTGCAGCCGAGGATCTGCGGGCTCATGGTGTTGGAGTCGATGGTCAGAACGCCGGACGACTGGATAATGAACTGGGTGGCGTTGTCGAGATGGATCCCACCGCCCTGCCACACGGCCGAACCGGCCAGCACGAAGGCGATGTTGTCGAATGTGAACAAGGAGCCGAACGCGGTCGGCAACGAAATCGAAGCACCGGGTGAGACGAACAGCGACAGGGCGCCGATACCCCGCAAGGTGCCATCAGACAGGGTGCCCATGACCGACACCTGGATCGGACCTGCCGTCGACAGGGTCGAGGCATCGAGGATGGCCAACCGGGTCAGCGCCAGATTGCCCAGGCTGTTGTAGTTCATCTGCGCCGGCGCCGGTCCGGATACAGTCAACTCCGGCAAGGAAAACAGGCCGTCGAAGCCCAACACCGCGCCATCGCGCACCTCCAACCGGCCGGCTCCGGTGAAATTGCTGCCGGACTGCACCGTACGACTGCCCGTACTCATCGACAGAATGCCGGATGCATTGACCATGTAATTGCCGGAATCGGTGCCATCGCCGACCAGGTCCACTTGCCCCATCATGACCTGCACCGTGCCGGAGTTTGCGAACGCCGGCTCGATGACGATCCGCTGGGCAGCGGTCAAGTTCAGATTGCCCTCGTTGAAGACCTGATTGCCGTTGCCATCATCAATGATGCTGAAGATGTCGACCGACGGCATGTTGAAGTCCAGGGTGCCGGTGGGCCCATTGCGCAGGACCGCGCCGAGTTCCAGGCTGATACCGTTGCCCGCTGTGGCCGTCATCAATCCGTTGTTGATCAGCTCCCGCCCTTCGATGCCGCGAGACGGCGGGCCGGCGAGCCCAGCAAGCGTCGCGCTTGCAGCGCCGCCAATGGTCAGTGTTTCGGCAGGCGCGCCGAGTAGCAAGCCTGCATTCCAGGTAAAGCTGCCGGTCACATCCATCACCGCCGGACCACCCAGCACGGCGGCAGGATCGAGCATTTCCAGATCGACAAAAGTGAGAGCGGCGTTGCCGAAGCCCACATCGCAGGCTTCCACCCGCACGATACCCGTAACCGTAAATCCACCATTGATTGTGACCACGCATCCAGGCGGATCGGCCGGCCGGCCGAACTCGACATTGCCCGCACCGCTGAAACTGCTACTGGCGCTAAAGATCATGGTCGCGTCAGTCATGAACAACGTCGTCCCGGCAGAGACATTGAAGTTGTTGTCGCTGTTGGAGTTGCCGCCGAGCAGCAAGCTGCCAGCGTTGACGTTCACGCTACCGGCGCCATCGAGGCTGACCGGAAAACGGATTTCCGCCGGCGAGGTCCCGGTCTTGACGATCAATCCATCGTTGACGATCTGACCGAAGAAGCCGGCGGTGATGTCGATGTACTCGACCGGCCCGTTGAAGTCCCAGTTCCAGACGCCGGTGCTGTTGACCCTGATCACCGCGTCCTCCAGGTGGATCAGCCCGGCGGTCCAGTTGACGGTGCCATCGATGTTGATGATGTTGCTCAATCGCAGCGTCTTGTCGGCACCGGTCCAGTTGGAAACGCTGCCTGACTGAAGGTTGACCGCACCGACGAAGCCGTCGATCACGCCCGCGCTCCAGTCGAAGCCGACCAGGACATCGATCGAGCCGCCCATGCCGGAATCGATGAACAACACGCCGCCACTCATCTGTAGCGTATCGACCGCTTCGGGAAAGAAGATATTGACCGTGCCGTTGCTGACGACGGCGACGTCACCGACGCCGGGCGTATCCGGGGTACTGCCTGAACCACCGTTACAGCCCAGCCAGGCCGAGGGGTTGTCCCAGTTGTCGTTGCCACCACTCCAGGTGCAGGTGACGGCATCCACTGGTGCGGCCCAGCCAACGGCCAGCAGCAGTACCGCCAGCGTTGGCAAAGGCCAACGCGGAGCGCGTCTGCAGACCTGCCCGAATCGGAATCGACCTTCCATGCTTTTCCCCTGCTGAGCTGTCCCACCATCAACGTCACTGGCGCAGCGACCGTAGCCGCGCGGATGATTCAGGAACCTGGCAACTCGGCGCCAGACTTTGCAGACGTCGCAATTGCGCTCATGCAATTATGCATTCATGAATCATCGCGACCGGCAGATCACGACCCAGCCACAAAGTCGCCTGATTCACGGTAACCGTCAAGCAGTCAGAGCACGAAAGGCCCATCGCAGCAACAAAGATTGCGATTCGATGCGCTTCGCGCCCGATTTGGGGTCCCCGAAACGCAGCTGGCCCGCGTGCCGCCTCCCTGCATGGGAACGCAGGAGAGTCGATGCGCGGGCCAGTCAGTGCCCATGGTAGCTAGCCCGGATATTCATGAGCCTGCTACTGCGGCTGCGAGTCAGCGGGTGGTTCGCTCCGCGGAGACCTTGTCGTCGATCAGCTGGGCGGTCAACACCGAACCACCGATCGCGATCGCATCGCTCAGCACGCGCGCGGCTTCGGTCAGCAGCACGTCCGGGCGATCCTGGTCCTCGTCTGCGTCGATGGCGCTGAATCGGGACCCGGCCTCACCCGGGTTGAGGCCGTCATCGAGCTTCGGCCGCTCTTCCTTGTAGGCCGCATCGATGGCCGCCAGACGCTCGGCGCGCGCCGCTTCACGCTGCTCCTGGGCGGCACGTTCGGACTTGCGCTGAGCCAGATTGAGCGAAATCGTGCGCTTCTTGCGTTCGACTCGATACTCTTCGATCTCCTCGAAATACAGCCGCAACTCCTCGTCGCTGCTGGTTCGAGCCAGATGGCGCACCGCCAATGCGTCGGACAGCTGCGACAGCTTGCTCGCCGGTGTGTAGTCGAGTGCCTCGATCTCGGTGTAGGGCAGAGCATTGTCGAAACTGCTCTCACCGTAATCCTCCGAACCAACCGAGGTGGGGAACAGCACGTCGGGAACCACCCCGCGATGCTGGGTGGATTTACCACTGACTCGGAAGAATTGGGCAATCGTCATTTTCAGCTGGCCCAGCGACGGCTCATCGCTGTCGGCCACATGGTCCAGATCGACCAGATTCTGCACCGTGCCCTTGCCGAAGGTGGTCTCGCCGATCACCAGCCCGCGGCCATAGTCCTGGATCGCCGCGGCAAAGATCTCCGAGGCCGAGGCAGAGGCCCGATTCACCAGCACCGCCAGCGGGCCGTCGTAGGCGACGCCGGGTTGGTTGTCACGCTCGATCTGAGTACGCCCGGTGCCATCGCGCACCTGTACCACCGGACCACGATCGATGAACAAACCGGTCAGTTCGGTCGATTCAGCCAGCGAACCACCGCCGTTGTTGCGCAGATCGATGACCACGCCATCGACCCTTTCGGCCTTCAGCTCCGCCAACAGTCTTTTGACGTCTCGGGTGGAACTGCGATAGTCGCGCTCGCCCTTGCTGCGGGCGGCGAAATCCATGTAGAAGGTCGGCAGTTCGATGATGCCGATGCGTTTGCTCTGGTCGTCGACCAGTACCTCAAGGATGCGCTGCTTGGCGGCCTGCTGCTCCAGCGCCACCTTGTCACGGGCGATCATGAGCCTGTCACTCGGGGCGTCCACGCCGGAACTCTTGGCCAGCACGTCCAGTTGGACCTTGGTGCCCTTGGGCCCGCGGATCAGATCGACCACATCGTCCAGCCTCCAGCCGATGACGTCGGTGAGCGTCTGGGCATTTTCAGCGCCCACCCCGATGATCCGGTCGCCGGCCTTCATCCGCCCATCCCGATCCAGTGGGCCGCCCGGCACGATCTGACGCACTACCGTGTATTCCCCTTCGCGCTGGAGTACTGCACCAATGCCTTCCAGCGACAGCCGCATCGAGATCGCGAAATTCTCGCTCGCGCGCGGGCCCAGATAGCTGGTGTGCGGCTCGATCGCGCTGGCGTAGGCATTCAGGAAGGTCTGGAAGACATCGTCGCCGTCGAGTTGCTCTACCCGGACCAGGAAATCGGCATAGCGCTTGTCCAGCGTTTCGCGGATCTCCTTGTCTTCCTTACCGGCCAGGGTCAGACGCAACCAGTCATTCTTGACCCGCTTGCGCCATAGTTCGTCCAGCTCCCTGCTGCTGGAGGCGAAGGGCGCGTCCTCACGATCGA
Source organism: Lysobacterales bacterium (assembly GCA_041745855.1). Lineage (GTDB taxonomy): Bacteria > Pseudomonadota > Gammaproteobacteria > Xanthomonadales > SZUA-5 > JAWLAT01. The sequence goes on from JBGTIE010000320.1 coordinate 11,519, forward strand.
ACGCATAATCTTCGTCGACGCTGAAGTCGAAGCCGCGCTTGAGCACGGCCTGGGCATGGCGGGTGCGCTCGGCAACCCGCTCCAGGTAGCGCTTGAAAATGATGAACGGCGGATCGAGCTTGCCCTTCAGAATCGCATCGTCCAGCTCGGTGCGGTAGCGCTCGAACTCAGCCACGTCAGCCGACAGCAGGAACCAGCGGTCGGAGTCGAGGGAGTCGAGATAGCTGTCAAAGATCTTGCTCGATAGCTCATCATCGAGACGCTGACTGCGGTAATGCAGTCGGCTGAGATAGCGCATCGTCCAGGTGGCCGCCTCGGCCTGCGCCGGCGTGGGTTTGAGATCGATCAGTTCGACCGTGCGGGGTTTGGCCAGAGCGCTCTGGCAACCCAGACCCAGGACCAGTAACGCGACGACGACAGTTGGCAGCTTCATGAGCACCTCACAGTTGGATTCCTGTCCCCGCTGCGGCCGCCATGCGGTCGGCGTGATAGGAAGATCGCACCAGCGGCGCGCTGGCAACGTGAGCAAATCCCAGGGCATGACCGAAATCGGCCAGCTCGGCAAATTCTTTCGGCGTCCAGTAGCGCAGCACCGGATGATGGTGCGGCGTGGGCTGCAGGTACTGGCCGATGGTTACCATATCCACTTCATGGGCGCGCAAATCGAGCAAGGCCTTTTCGACCTGGCTGCGTTCCTCGCCCAGCCCCAGCATGATCCCCGATTTGGTCGGCACCTCCGGGTGTGCCGCCTTGAAGCGTTGCAACAACGTCAATGACCAATCGTAGTCGGCCCCGGGCCGAACATCGCGGTAGCGCTCGCGTACAGTTTCCAGATTGTGGTTGAACACGTCTGGTGGAGCCGTCGCAAAAACAGCTAGAGCGCGTTCCATGCGGCCCTTGCCGCGGAAGTCGGGAGTCAGTACTTCGATCCGTGTCGAAGGCATAAGTTCCCGTACCGCCTGAATGCAGGCCACAAAGTGACCGGCACCGCCATCGCGCAGATCGTCGCGGTCGACCGAAGTGATCACGACATAGCGCAGTTCCATGTCACGAATCGTGCGTGCCAGCCGGCCAGGCTCATCCAGATCCGGCGGCAGCGGCCGGCCGTGGGCGACGTCGCAAAAAGCGCAGCGGCGGGTGCAGACCTCCCCCAGGATCATGAATGTCGCGGTGCCGTGGCTGAAGCACTCGTGGATGTTGGGGCAGGAGGCCTCCTCGCACACCGTCACCAGGCGCTCGGCCCGCAGCTTCGATTTCAACCGCGCGACGGTATTGCCGGACGGCAGCCGGACCCGGATCCAGTCCGGCTTGCGCAGCACCGGTCGGGTCGGGTCGAAGGTGACCGGATTTCGCCCTACCTTGTCCCCACCCAGCTGCTTTTCACCGGCAACGACCGGCACCACAACGGCGGGAATGACGCGCTCGCTAAAGCTCACGTAAGTGGACGACCTGCAGACCCCTGGGCCGATGATGGTACACCGCCAGCGCGGTGGGGAAGTGTGCCGGAGGTTGGTGGGTGCGAGTCAAACTGATGTGGGCTACCTTGTCAGCTGGATCGGAAGCGAGGGGTGCGGCGAATGAAGTCCCAAAGACTTAGTGATGCGGAGCTTTTGGCGAAGTTGAACGCCCATCCGGAGTTGCGTTCACGGTTTGAG
>JBGTIE010000321.1:0-2579 GCA_041745855.1 Lysobacterales bacterium
CGGTCAGCGTGCCGGTGATCACAAAGGTGCGGCCACTCAGGGGTCCGGCGCTGGCGACTGCGGCCGGTTCGTGCTCCGGCCACTGCAGGCCGCAAGCGCGCAGTTCGGCCAGCGCCTGCTGATTGCGCGGCTCATCGAGAAAGTGACGCACGCGCGAAGCCACCACCGGTCCCACATCGGGCACCTGCCGCAGACTTTCCTCATCGGCTGCCTGCAGGGCGGCCAGCGAGCCATAGTGGCGGGCCAGCTGCTTGGCGGTCGATTCGCCCACCTCGCGGATGCCGAGTGCAAACAGCAGCCGCTCCAGCCGGGTCTGCTTGCTCGCCTCGATCTGCGCCAGCAGCCGGGTCGCCGAGCGTTCGCCCATCCGCTCCAGACCCTGCAGCGCGGCCAGGTCCAGACGGTAGATGTCAGCCACGCTTCGGACACGCTCTGCGTCTACCAGTTGTTCGACCAGCTTGTCGCCCAGACCCTCGATGTCCATCGCCTTGCGCGAGGCGAAATGGCGCAGCGCTTCCTTTCGTTGGGCCGGACAGATCAGACCGCCGGAGCAGCGGATTACCGCCTCGCCTTCGGCCCGCACCAGCTCCGAACCACATTCCGGACAGACCTGCGGCGGCGCTGGCCGCTGCGCGTCGGCCGGGCGTAGCTCGGGCACGATCCGCGCGACCTCCGGGATTACATCGCCGGCCCGACGTACGATCACGGTGTCGCCCACCCGCACGTCCTTGCGCGCAATCTCGTCGAAATTGTGCAGCGTTGCATTGCTGACCGTCACCCCGCCGACGAACACCGGCCGCAAGCGTGCCACCGGCGTGACCGCGCCGGTGCGTCCGACCTGCAGATCGATCGCCAGCAGCGAGGTCATGGCCTCTTCGGCCGGGTATTTGTGGGCCAGCGCCCAGCGCGGCGCCCGCGAAATGAAGCCCATCACCGCCTGCAGCGCAAAGGCATCGAGCTTGTAGACGGCGCCGTCGATCTCGTAAGACAACGTCGCCCGCCGTGCGCTGAGCTGGTGATAGTAGGCCAGACAGCCTTCCAGTCCGACCGCGGTGCCCGCCTCGGGGCTGATTGGCAGTCCCCATTCGGCCAGCTGGCGCAACGTCTGGCTGTGGCGTTCTGCCAATGGTCCGTCGCTGAGCTCACCCAGGCCGTAGGCGAAAAAGGCCAGCGGTCGGCTGGCGGCGATTTTCGGATCCTGCTGGCGCACACTGCCCGCCGCACCATTGCGCGGATTGACCAGCTCCTTCTCACCACGGGCGCGGGCACGGCGGTTGTAAGCCAGGAAACCGGCCTTCGGCATGTAGACCTCGCCGCGCACTTCCAGCACGGCCGGATAGCCGTCACCGCGCAGCTGCATCGGAATGGCGCCAATCGTGCGGATGCTGTGGGTCACGTCCTCGCCACTGGCGCCGTCGCCGCGGGTGGCGGCCTGTACCAGCAAGCCGTCGACATAGCGCAGGTTGATCGCCAGACCATCGATCTTCGGCTCGACCGAGAACTCCGGCGTGTCGATGCCGATATCGAGGGTGTCGCAGATGCGGCGGACGAAGTCGGCCACATCGGTCTCGGCAAAAGCATTGGACAGGCTGAGCATTGGCAGCCTGTGCACGACCTTGGCGAAGCCGCCGGAGATCGCGGCGCCGACACGTCGGGTCGGCGAATCGGGCGTGACCAGCTCTGGATGGGCCACCTCAAGTGCCTGTAGTTCGCGCATCAACCCATCGAAGGCGACGTCGGGCAGGCTCGGCTGATCGAGCACGTGATAGAGATGGTTGTGGTGCGCGATCTCCTGCCGGAGATCGGCGATCCGCTTGGCAATATCGGTCACGACGGCTACCAGCGCTGGATGGGTTGCAGTTCCTGATGCTGCCGGTCGTACTGGCGCATCTCGTCGCGCAAACTCAGAATCCGCTGACGACCGAGCGCGTTCTGCTCCTCATCGAGCAGCAGCGCATCGAGCAGCTCGGCCATCCGCTGCGCCGCCGGCAGCATGCTGTCGAGCGCATCGAGCGCCGGCACCGGACCTGGCAGGGTCATGAAGAAGCACAGCCCCGGCGTTTCCAATCGGTCCATCTCGGAAAGCTCGAAGTGGCCGGGCTCGTTCAGGCTGGCCACACTGAACAGCGGCACCGCCTCGGAACGGCCGTCGATCAGACGGTGATAGATGCAGCGATCGCCGAACACCAGCCCGGCCTTCTCGGCAGCCACTACCAGTTCGGGCCCGCGAATGCTGGCGCCCTCGCGGGCGACCAGATAGAGCGTCAGAATGCGGTCAAAATCGCTCGCCGGGCGCTGGCCGGGCCGCGACTCGCGCTGCAAGACCGATTCGAAGTCGCTCTCGTCCGGCAGTTCGAGCAGCGGTTCTTCGGCTTCCTCCCCCTCGCCTTCCTCACCCAGCCAGGGTTCGCGCCGCCGTCCGAGATCATCGCGACGGCTGTTGGGCCGGCCGAAATAGTAGATAGCCAGCAGCACAAAGGCGCCGACGATCAACAGCAGGATGCGCAATTCGTTGGCAGACATGGAAACAGGACCCTGCGCGTGACCGTGGAGACAGTGCGCAACTGTGCCCGGCCCAC
>JBGTIE010000322.1:0-4663 GCA_041745855.1 Lysobacterales bacterium
AAACCACGGGAAAGCGTCGAAGGGCAAAAAAAGTTCCTCTCGACCCAGCAGCAGCCAGAAGCCATGCTGCGAGACGTTGGTGACCTCAGGACCCGAAATGCTGCTGCCAAGCGCGGCGGATTTCATCAGCGTGTGCCTCGACCAGTGCCAGAGCAACCCGGACTTGGCGCTCGTTCAAGCCGAAAGTCTGCGCCAATTCGATACGGGGCTCAATCCAGAACTTCGCCTCCCGAAAAGCATCCAAAGCGGCGCGGAGCGCCGCAGTCCAAAGTTGTGCAGCGCCGTTCATGGCGCGCAGCGCCTTTGGAGTGCGGTGCTCTGCACCGCTTTGGATGCGTTTGAACCCGAGGACGCGTTCGAACCCGAAAGCACACGAAGCTACGAGTACGCGCCGTAGGCCGATTCGCCAACTGCCGGCAAAGTCTGACAAACATTGCAGCCATCGGCTTACAGACAGCGCCAGCGATCAGCGCCAAGCAACCTCCGCGCACGCGCTGTAAGCCGATCTACGCGGATCTTTTCGCGGCTTTGCAGTTAGCCATCAAACAACCCACCGCTGAACGACCAACCGAACCGTCTGCTCTCCGCGCTGGGCGTACAGCTTGGTCGGTAGCGCTGGCACAGCGCCGTTGGGGGCCTGCCAACTCAAATAATCGACTTGCCAGCCGTGCTGGGTCAGCTGTAACGGCAAGTCGGCGCCATCGAGCTTGATCAGTCCGCTATGGCCGGGTTGGCGGGCGCCGCGCATCCAGTAGCTCAGCGCGTGCACCGGCACTTCGATGCCCCAGGCCTCGCGCAGCAGGCGGTCGACATCCTCGTGCTGCAGCCGTTCCCCCTTGTTGTCGACCAGCGTGGCGCCGTCCGGGCCGTGTCGCAACTTGAAGCTGCGGCCGGCCAGACCGGTGTCGAACTGGACCTGGAGCTGCTGACCGCCCTGCTGCCAGCGCAAGCGTCCGCTGCCACCGTCGCGGCCATCGGACAGCGCGACCCTTCCCTGCAACTGGAAGTCCTCCAGCGGTAGTACCCGCTGCTCATGGGCGCTCAGCGCCGTATCCAGCGCGACCGCGGGCAATCGCGGCCGGCTGACAACGCAGGCATTGAGGGCCAGCGCGCTGGCGCCGAGCAGAAAGGTCCTTCTGGAACGCAGACTGGCAGCTACCACTGCGGCCCCAGCCGCTGCACTGTTTCCTGCAGGACCGCGTCGTCGGGCGTGGCTTCCATCGCCTGCTTCCAGATCACCTTGGCTTCATCCTCGCGACCGAGGACCCACAGGACCTCACCGTAATGGGCAGCGATCTCGGCGTCCTTGGCCAGTTCAAAGGCGCGCGACAGATACTCGAGCGCTTCGTCCGGCTTGCCCAGCCGGTACAGCACCCAGCCCATGCTGTCGAGGATGGCGCCTTCCTCGGGTGCCAGAGCCAGTGCGCGTTCGATGTATCCCAGTGCCTCGACCTGGCGGTCGGTGCGGTCGGCCAGCGTATAGCCGAGCGCGTTGAGTGCCTGCGAGTTGTCCGGGTCGACGCTGAGGATTCGACGCAGATCGGCTTCGGCGCCGACCAGATCATCCACCGCCACCCGCCCCAGCGCGCGGGCGTACAACAGTCGCTGGTCGAGCGGGAACTCGGTCAGGGCCAGCTCGAACACACGATCGGCGTCGGCACGCCGTTGCTGCTGGAGCAATAGTTCGGTCTCCAGCAGCCAGGCATCGACGCGCAGGTCCGGATCCTTGCCGTCTTCGCGCAGTTGTGCCAGCAGGTCGCGTGCCGCCTGCAGATCCGGCGCACGCTTGCTGTGCACCACGGCCATCCGGATCCGCGCATCGGCGTAATCGTCGGAGTCGCGATCGACCTCGCCATACCACTTCAGGGACTCGCTCCAGCGCTCGCGCAACTCGGCGACCTGGCCCAGATAGACTGCGCGCCGTGGCAGTTCGGTGCTGTTCCGCCGCAACAGTTCGCGCGCCAACTGCCGGAGTGCGCGGAGATCCTCGGCCCGAGCGGCATAACCGATGCGCGCAGCGATCAGGGCGTCATCCTGCACCGGCGCGTCGCTCAGCAGCTTGAGCAGTCCGCTGTAGTCCTTCTGTCGGTCGAGCAGTCCGGCGTAGGTATAGCGCCAGTCGGCGTTGTTCGGGGCGCGCTGGATGGCCGCCGCAAAATCGCTCGCCGCCGCAGCTTCGTTGCCGCTGGCCAGGTGCGCCTGAGCGCGCCAGCGCCAGGCGGCGGCACTGTCCGGGTGCTGCTTCAGATCCTGCTCGGCGACCCGCATGGCCTCTTCGTCCTGATGCACCGCAATGAGTGCAGGCACGAAACTGAAGGCATCCGGGTCGGCGCTGTACAGATTGCCAGCTTCGCTGAGTACGGCCAGAATCGGAGCGATGTGTTCGCTCGCCTCGCGCGTGAGCAGTACCTGCACCGCCAGCCGATCGCCTTCCAGGCCCGGGCTGTGGATCAAGCCATGGATCTGTTCGGCAGCGCGTTGGACGCGGCCTTCGGCGGCAGCCACCCAGGCCAGCGCCTGCCGAGCGCGCAGATCATCCGGGCTCATTTCCAGCCAGCGCGTGGCAATGCGATGGGCGTCTTCGAAGGCGCGCGCGTGCAGCGCGACCAGCGTCGCCCGTTCCAGCCAGGCGGGATCGGTGATCTGGTCCACCGCGCGTCCGTACCACTGCGCCGCGGCGTCGGTCTCACCTTCCTGCAGCGCAAACTCTGCCGCCAAGCCGGCCAGCAGCGGATCATCATCCAGCGCATCGGCGCGGATGGCATCGGAGAGACCGACCCCTACCAGCAATGCCGCAGCGGCAATCAGTGGGTACAACTTCATGGGCAACATCCAGGGGAAGAACGTCAGATACAACTGCGGCAGTGTAGCGCGGGGGAGGTTAGGAAAGGCTGATGGCGTGCGGGGAGGGTGCGATTCAAACTGATGTTTTGAGGACGCTGCAATGACTGAGGGCCCAGGGCTCAGGGCCCAGGGCCCAGTCCAGAGCCAACTTGAGTCAAGGGTGGAAGTTACCGCGCAGCCATTGCGTTCTGACTCGCCTCAAGACGGCTCTTGACCTTCTGGGCCCAGGGCCCTGGGCCCAGTGAAGAGCCTGCTTCCAACAAGCATGGAGCTTTCACGCAGCCGTCGCGCTTAAACTCGCCTCGGGCCGGCTCTTGACCTTACTGGGCCCTGGGCCCTGAGCCCTGGGCCCTTCAACCGAAAGACCCTTTGAAACATCGCTTTGGCTCGCACCCGTGTTATCAAGCCTGCTCTCCCAGCAGATCCCTCAACCGGAACTCGGCAATGCGTTCGATCTGGCGCAGGGCTTCGGCCTTCTCGTCGGGGCGTTCGCGCTGTAGCCGTTGGGCCAGGTTGGTGATGATGCTGGTCCGGTTGTGGCCGCGGACGGCAAGGATGAAGGGAAAGCCGAAGCGCTGCTGGTAGGCGTCGTTGAGCTCGTTCAGGCGCGCGTACTCTTGCGCGCTGCACTGCAGCAGTCCGGCGCCGGCCTGTTCCTGGCTGGAGGCGGCGGTCAGCTCACCAGGGATGGCGGCCTTGCTGGCCAGTTGCGGGTGGGCCTGGATCAGTTCCAGCTGGCGCTCGTCAGACGCTCTGGCCACAGCAGTGCACATCGCGCCATGGAGCGCCTCGACAGTGTCGAAAGGGCGCAGTGCGACGACCGCCTCGGCGACCCAGGGCGAATGCTCGAATATGCCGGCCAGGGTCGTGACGAAGGCGTTGTCGCCGAGTGCGTTCAGATGATCGAGGGTCACGCGCTTGCTTCCTTCCATGGATGCTCGGCCTGCCAGTGGCGGGCGATGTCGATCCGGCGGCAGATCCAGACGTCACTGTGTTTGGCGACGTGGTCGAGGAAACGCTGCAGCGCGATGAAGCGGCCCGGGCGACCGAGCAGGCGCCCGTGCATGCCCACCGACATCATTCGGGGCCGGTCTGTGCCTTCGGCGTAAAGCACATCGAAGCTGTCGCGAAGGTACTCGAAGAACTGGGTCGCGCAGTTGAAGCCCTGCGGCGTCGCGAAGCGCATATCATTGACGTCCAGCGTATAGGGCACCACCAGGTGGGACTGCGGCTGACCGTCGGCACCTTCGACCTGGGTCCAGAATGGCAATTCGTCGCCGTAGTAGTCCGAGTCATAGACGAAGCCGCCGTGCTCGACCAGCAGCCGGCGCGTGTTGGGGCTGTCGCGGCCGGTGTACCAGCCCAGCGGAGCGCTGCCGGTCAATTCGCGGTGGATCGCGACCGCCTGTTGCAGATGGCTCGTTCCTGCGCGATATCCATGCTCTGATAATGGATCCAGCGCCAGCCGTGCGAGGCGATTTCATGGCCGGCCTCGATGCAGGCGGCGATCAGTTGCGGATGCCGCTGCATCGCCATCGCGACCGCAAACAGCGTCAATGGCAACTGGCGTCGTTCGAATTCACGCAGGATGCGCCAGGCGCCGACCCGGGTGCCGAACTCATAGATCGACTCCATGCTGAGATGGCGCGCCGGATAGCTCGCCGCGCCGATGATCTCCGACAGGAACTGCTCGCTGCCGGCGTCGCCATGCAGGACACAGTTCTCCGCCCCTTCCTCCAGATTGAGCACGAACTGCAGTGCGATACGCGCGCCGCCCGGCCAGCGCGGGTCGGGCGGATGGCGGCCGTAGCCGACCAGA
>JBGTIE010000323.1:0-4006 GCA_041745855.1 Lysobacterales bacterium
GCGACCGAGATCGCGCCCTGGCTGCCGCCGCTGCGCAGCACCGTCACGCTGGCCAGCCCGGCGTTCTCGGGCAGGCTCTGAACGGCCGGTGTCAGGCTCAATACGCCCGGTACCGGTGGGGCTTGGTCATCGTTGAGGATGGTGCCGATGCCGCTGAGGCTGGCGGGCGTGGCGTTGAGCACACCGGTCACCAGCAGCGAGAAGGTCTCGTCAGGCTCGATCTGGGTATCGCCATGCACCGGCACGGCGACGGTAAGGGTGGTCTGTCCGGCAGCAATGCTGCGCGCGGTGGCGCCGTGGCCGGTGTAGTCGCTGCCGGCGGTGGCGGTACCGTCGCTGGTGGCGGTCTGGAAGTTCACCGGCAGTGCGCTGATGGCCGACAGCCGCAGCACGAAGTTGCACGGCGTGCTGCCGGAATTGCCCTCGGTCACGGTGCAGCCGCCGTTGTCTATGGACAGGGTCGGCGCGGGATCGTTGTCGAGGATCGTACCGGTGGCGCTGAGCGCGCCGGGGGTGGCGCCGACCACGGACGTGGCATTGAGACTGAAGGTCTCGGTCGCCTCGTGCAGGGTATCGCCGAGTACCGGCACGGCCACGGTCAGCGTGGTCTGGCCGGCCGCGATGCTGCGCGCGGTGCTGGCATGGGCGGTGTAATCGCTGCCGGCGGTGGCGGTGCCGTTCGCGGTGGCGGTGTTGAAGTTGACGGGCAGTCCGCTGGCGGCCGACAGCCGGAACACGAAGTTGCACGGCGTGCTGCCCGAGTTGCCCTCGGTGACCGTGCAGCCGCCGTTGTCGACCGCCAGGGTTGGCGCCGGGTCGTTATCGACGATGGTGACGGTGGCGCTGGAGGGACTGGCCAGGGTGGCGCCGCCGGTCGGGTTGCTCAGGGCGACGCCGAAGGTCTCGTTCAGCTCGTGCAGGGCGTCGTCGATGATCGGTACGGTAAAGGTCTGACTGGTCTGGCCGCCGGCGAAGCTCAGGGTGCCTGAACGGGCGGTGTAGTCAGCCGGTGCGGTGGCGGTGCCATTGCTGGTGGCGTAGTTCACCGCGGTGCCGGCGCCCAGACCGTTGATGCGCTGCACGGTCACGCTGAGATTGCCGCCGCCCTCGTTGATCGAGTAGGTCGCGCTGCTCAAACGGTACTGGCCAGCCTGGTCGTCGTTGAGGATGGTCATCAAGGCGCTGGCCGTTCCGAACACGGCCTTGACCGGGTTGGACAAGATGACGCTGAAAGTCTCGTTGGGCTCGATCACGTAGTCGCCATGGATGGTCACCGGGATGCTGCGCGTGAGCGAATCGCCGGGGAGGAACTCGATCAGTTGGTTGCTGATGGCGGTGTAGTCGCCGGGCGCCACCGCGCTGCCATTGGCGGTGGACAGGCGCACGCTCAGCGGTTGGGCCGGGGCGGCCGACAGCGAGACCGTGGCCAGACAGGTGCTGGCGCCGGTATTGCCCTCGGGGCAGCTGGCGCCGGCGACCGAGACGGTGGGGAAGTCGTCATCGACGATGGTGCCGATCCCGCGCGGGATATGAGTGCTGGCGTGGATCGGATTGACCAGTTCCAGACTGAAGCGGCGGTCGGGCTGGATCGTGCTGTTGCCGGTGATGGTCACCGCAACGGTCTTGCTGGTCTGGCCGGGCGCGAAGCTCAGCATCTGGTTGACCGCGGTGTAGTCCACGCCCGCGGTGGCGCTGCGGTTTGCGGTGCGAGCGCGCACAGTGACCGTCTTGGTACTCGCGGGTGCCAGGCTGACGGTAAAGACCATGCTGCGCGTTCCAGGGCCGCCTTCTTGCAGGAACGGCGAATCGACCGAAAGTATCGATACCGGCTCGGTACCGTCGCCGCGCACGATGGTCGTGCGGACGTTGAATTGCCCTGAGTTGTTGTCGCCTCGGCAGTCATTGATGCCCAGGCGCAGGGAGCTATTGGTGGCACCGCTATAGGTAAATGTTTCGCTGTTGCTCCCGATGAAGCGAGGTGGACCAATTCCGGTCTGGTTGGGACGGAAAAGGCCTGCATGGCCGTCGTTGGGGCTCCGCAGCGGATCGGTGTTCCAGCAGCTGCCATCAAGCGTCGCCTCGTCTCCGTAGCAGATCTGCATGTCGGGATGACTGAAGAAGGCTCTATCCAAGCCGTTGGGTCCTACGTCATACGGAACGGTGCTGCAAATCGGTGTGGCAAAGCGCACGTTGCCCCCTGTCCCCTCCACCGTCACCAGATCGCCAGGCTGCAGCGTGACTATCGGCGACGTAACAGCGCCATTGTTGCCACCCGCTGTACCAGCAATGCTGACGTTGTGCACCGAGGTGGTAGTGGCCTGCTGCGGGCCGACCTTCATCACGAACCCATCGATGCCGGCGGCCTTGTTGGTCTGCAAGGCGCCCGGCGTGGTCGGGAAAATGCCACTGGTGGTCTCACCGACCAGCCAGGCATCGCCGTTGCCGGCCACCGCCAGACCGTGGGCGGCGTCGGACTGGGATCCGCCGAACTGCAGGTTGAAGTGGATCGTGCTCAGTTCCGGTCCAGTCTTGAGCAGGAAGACATCGCCATTGGGATCGGCGATGGCGCTCATGCCGGCAAAATAGAGATTGCCGGCGTCGTCACGCCCGAGCGCACGGAGCTCCTGGCTGCGTGGCCCGCCCAGGTAGGTGAGCGTGCCGATGCTGCCATTGCCATTGAGCCGGCCGGCCATGCCGTCGCGGTCGCCGGACCATCCCGGCTGCAGCACGCCGGCGGTGGTCGGCAGGTTCGGTGATTCGCTGTAGCCGGCGAACCAGGCCTGGCCATTGGCGGTGTTGACCACCAGTGCCAGCACCGCATCGGCACCGCTGCCGCCGATTTGACGGGTGTACAGCACGCTGCTTCCGGCGCCATTGGTTTTCAGCACAAAGCCGTTGCCGGCCGCGCTCTGGCCGGTGTCGCGCCCGCCGACATAGACGTTGCCGCCCGCGTCCAAGGCCACCGCATGGGCCTCCTGGTCGCCGACGCCGTCCAGGTAGGTCGACCAGACCACGCTGCCTGTGGCACTGGCCCTGAATGCGAAGGCGCCGCGCCCGGCACCGTTCGCGGCCTGGATCACGCCGACTGTGGTCGGGAAATTGCTCGAGTCGGTCAGGCCGACCACGAAGGCCTCGCCGCTGCCGTTGACGGCCAGGCCCAGCGCCTCATCGCGGGCATTGCCGGCGCGCAGCAGCACCGGGTAGGCGAGAGAGTTTCCGGAAACACCGAGCTTGGCAAGGAAGGCATCACCGAGGCTGTCGGATTGGCAGGTGAAGCCTGCCACGTAAACTGCGCCAGAGCCGTCCACGGCGATGGCATTGCAGTGTTGGTCGCCAACCCCGCCCAGATAAGTGGACCACAGCAAGGCGCTGCCGGCGCCGTTGAAGCGGCTGACGAAACAGTCGGTGCCAGCGCCGGCGCCGGGCTGCAGCACGCCGGCCGTGGTCGGGAAATCGGTCGAGAGGGTGGTGCCGGTGACGTAGGCTTCGCCATTGCGCTGGGCCACCGCCAGGGCGCGGTCCTCGCCATTGCCGCCCAGGAAGCTCGAGTAGACCAGCACTGGATCGACGATCAGGGGCCGGCTGCGGTCATAGTCGCCCAACTCGATCCGCACTCGGCCGTCACCGTCCAGTCGGTACTTCGCTGCGACCGGCTCACGTTGGCCGCTGCCGTGGCGCAGGAGGCTGGGGTCGGCCAGTTCCGCGGCCAAGGCATCGGCATACTGGAAGGCCACCGGCGCCTGCTGGGTGATGCGGTATGGCCCGATGGCGATCTGCAACTCGCCCGCCGCGCCGATGGCCACGGCTTCGGCCCCCTCCAACTGCAGCGCAAGCGGAGCCGGATCGGCCCCCGGCGCGAGCACGAAGTCGTATTCGAGGCGGCCTTCGGTGGCGTAATAGACCAGGTCGATGCCGGGCCAGGCGGCGCGGTAGACGACCTCGGCGTAGGTCGGCAAGCCGATCAGCCCTGGCGCGCTGCCGTCCAGGCTCAGGTAGTGCACCAGAC
>JBGTIE010000324.1:0-1883 GCA_041745855.1 Lysobacterales bacterium
GCGCCGGCCACGGTGGCGGCCTTGCGCCCGCTGCCGGATCCGACCTGGTTTCCAAGCGCGCCGCCAATGATCGCGCCGACGATGGTACCGGCAGCGGTGTTGTCGTGGCGGGTGGAACCACGCACCTCGGTGGCATAGCACTCCTCGCGCGGCGCCCGGACGCGGGAGACCGCGTAGACCGGATCGACCCGCAACACATCGGCGTAGGCGTAGGCCACGTTCTCGATACTCGGTCCCGGCCGCGCGTCGCGCCGTCGGTCATTGGGATCGTACTGCGCCAACGCCGACATCGGCAGTGCGATGGCAATCAGCATGGACCAGATCCGAATGCACATTCCTCGTTCCACCCTGGATCAAACGTTAAGGGTATTACAACATCTTGGGGCTGAATTGGGTCTGTATCTGAGAGCAGGGCTGAGGGCTGAGGGGTCTTGAAAGCAGGGCTGAGGGCTGAGGGCTGAGGGGTCAGGGAAGAGCCGCACGCCTTGATTCTTTCGAATCATTTCACCGTTGCCGAATATTGGAGCACAGAGCGTCGCGAAGCCTGCTCTTACCGTCATGCCCGAAACGTGGACGCGCAACCGGAGGTCACGCCCAAACGGCAATCCAACGGATTTCGCGAGCCCGGAGCTCCAGTCCACCGATGCGGTTCGCTGAACTCACCGACATCCTACGGCGCTTCGACCTACCCTCGCGGGCGGGGTTCTGGGCCCTGCTCTTCTGACCCCTCAGCCCTCAGCCCTCAGCCCTGCTCTTCTGACACCCTCAGCCCTCAGCCCTGCTCTCACCGCCCTCAGCCCTGTAATCCCCGCTAAACTAACCGGCTCCCCGCCGCCCCTTGGGACCCGCATGGATCTGCGTTTGCACAATTCCTGGTCGCGCTCGCTGGAGCTGTTTTCGCCCGCCGATCCGAATCGGGTCACGATGTATGTCTGCGGGCCGACCGTCTACAACTATGCCCATATCGGCAACGCACGGCCGCCAGTGGTGTTCGGCTTGCTCGCCGATCTGCTGCGGCGCTTCTATCCGGGTGTGGTCTATGCGCGCAACATCACCGATGTCGACGACCGCATCAACCAGGCGTCGATCGAGTCGGGCGAGCCCATTTCGACGATCTCCCGGCGCTACTCGCAGGCCTATCACGCCGACATGGCGGCGCTCGGTGCGAGCAAGCCCGACGTGCAGCCGCGCGCGACCGAACACATCGAGCAGATCCTGCGCATGTGCGAGCGGCTGATCGGCAGCGAGCACGCCTATGAGGCCAGCGGGCACGTGCTGTTCGACGTCAGCAGCTTTCCGGACTATGGTCGCCTGTCCGGTCGATCGGTCGACGAGATGATTGCCGGTGCACGGGTCGAGGTCGCACCCTACAAGCGCAATGCGGCGGATTTCGTGTTGTGGAAACCCTCCAGCGATGAACTGCCGGGTTGGGCCAGTCCGTGGGGGCGCGGCCGGCCGGGTTGGCACATCGAATGCTCGGCGATGGCCGAAACCCACCTGGGCGAGACGATCGACATTCACGCCGGCGGGGTCGATCTGCTGTTCCCGCATCACGAGAACGAAGTGGCGCAGAGCACCTGCGCCCATGCCGGCAAGACCTTTGCGCGCTATTGGGTCCACAACGGCTTCGTGACCGTGGAAGGTCGCAAGATGTCCAAGTCGATCGGCAATGTACTACTGGTCAACGACCTGCGCACTGAGCACGATCCGGAGTCCTTGCGCTTTCTGCTCCTGAACGCCCACTACCGGCAGCCGATGGACTGGTCCGAGGGCGCGCTGACCCAGATCCGCAGCACCCTGGATCGGCTCTATGGCGCGCTGCGGGACGCGCCGGCCGAACTGCTCGCAGCCGACCCCGGCGATCCACCGGCCGAACTGCTGGC
>JBGTIE010000325.1:0-3188 GCA_041745855.1 Lysobacterales bacterium
GGTGCGGTCGTCCAGCGGCTGCACCAGTGCCCGGCCGGCATGCCGGTGAAGCAAGCGGCCAAGCGCGAACAGCACCGACTGCGCCTGCGCCGCGCCGGGGACCGGCAACTTCTGCTCCCACAAGGCATTGGCCTCGGCGCTGTCCAGATCAGGCGCGGTCGACTCGATCTGCAGCTGCAGGAACTGGCCGTCCCAGCGCAGCGCCGCCTGCACATCGCCCGAGGGCGTTCGCAGCAGCGCCTGCCACAGCGCCAGCTGACAGGCTTCCTGGACGCAGCCCTCGGCAAAGCGCAAGGGATCGCCGCTGCGGCGTTGGGTGCGCAGGTCGATCCGAACCCCGGTCTCACGCACGACGGTGCGCAGCCCCGCGTAAAGCGCGGCGGCCAGCACGTCGGGGTCGAGTTCTTCGGTCGGCCGCTCACCAACCTGCGGAATGTCGCCGAGCAACCGTCCGATCGCCTGCCGCGCTTCACCAGTCAGGCCGGCGATGCGAGTCAGCGCCTGCTCCAGCAACTGCTCGGCCCGCAGCCGGCCACCCTTGCCGGGATCGAGCTGAAGTAGACGGCGCACTTCGGCATCGACACTGCTCAGCGCACCCTGCAGCCGCTGACCCTGCAGCTCGGCCTGCATGACCAGCTCCAGCACCTGCGCGCGGGCCGCGTCGCGCTCGGCTTCGGTCAGCAGCATCTGCTGCTTGAGTTCGCGCAGGAAGCGTCCCTGCTCGTAGCTGCGCAGCTTGCTCTCCTGCGCCGTCTGCTGCAGCGCCTGCTCGCCCTGCAGCCGTTCGCTGACATCGATCACGACCACATGAAATCGGTTCTCTTCGGCCACCAGATGCAGATCGGCATAGCGATCCGGACCCAGATTGACCTGCGGCACACGGCCGCCGCGCATCGGCGACTGGCCATGGCAGAGCTCGCGAAACTGCCGCTCCAGCACCTCGTCCGGTTCAGTCAGACCCAGTTCCTTGGCCGCGCCGAAGCGTCCGAGCAGTCGCCAGTCGGCATCGAAGCTCAGGCAGGCGACGCGGGCGGCATGGATCTGCTCGCGCTCCAGATGGCGCAAGACGGGTGCAGGCAGGTTCAAGGCAGACGCTCGCAGAGTGCTTCGAATGAGGCCTCGACCCCTTCACCACTGAGCGCGCTTGTCTCGAATAGCGGCAGCTCGGCGCGAGTCCGGCCGAGCTGATCCGGCGTGATCTCCCAGTCGGCGAGCAGATCGAACTTGTTCATCATCAGCACCACCGGTACCTCACCGATCTCGGCGCTGGCCTGGCGATAGAGCTGACGGGCCGAGTCGAGGGTGCTGGCGCGGGTGCCGTCGGCCACCAGCACCAGCCCGCTGGCACCACGCAGATAGTTCAGCCGCAAAAGGTCCAGCGAGTCGCGACCGGCAATGTCCCACAGGACCAGCTTGACGGTGCGGGCAGGACCGGTCACCCGACGCGTCTCGGTCTTCACGCCGACGGTGGTCAGGTACTTGTCGGAAAAGGTGTCGGAGACAAAGCGGGCCACCAGGGAGGTCTTGCCGACGCCGAAATCGCCGAGCAGACAGACTTTCCGTACCACCTCAGTCATGCGTGCATCTCATCCGGGGCTCTGATTGCAAAGCCTACAGCGCCCCGGCCTCGCGCAGCGCCTGGCGGGCCAGCTCCACCCGACTGACGCGGAGCTGGTCAAAGTCTTCGTCGGAGGCATTGAGCGCATACAACCAGGTACCCTCGGGCTTCTCGACCGCACCGACGATCCAGCCCAGGTGGCGACCGTCGTGGCCCAGGCACAGGCCGGTCTTGCCCCACCAGCGCCAGTTGTCGCCCCGCTCGATCACCAGCGCGTCGGTAACGGCGTCCACATACTCGGGCCGCACGCCCAGCTTGCCGTGCTGGAGCTGGTCGAGGAAACGCATCTGCTCTACCGCCGAAATGCGCAAGCTGTCGCCGAGCCAGAAATGGTCCACGCCGCCACTGGTGTTCTGGTTGCCGTAATTGAAGCGCTGCAACCAGCGGGCGTAGTTGCCCAGGCCGATGCCGCGCGCCAACGCCTGGAAATACCAGACCGTCGAATTGCGCAGCGCACCGCGCAGATCCTGTCGGCCGGCCCAACTCTGCGGCCACCACGGTTGGCTGGGATCATTGATGAAGCTGTAGCCGCGTTCGTTGCGGGCCAGACTGATCGTGCCGGTCTCCAGCCCGATCAGCGCGTTCGGAATCTTGAAAGTGGAACAGGGTGTATAGCGCGAAGGCGCGCGAGCGCTGTTCCATTGCCACTGCTGGCCGCTGTTGATCTCGCGTACCAGTATGGTCCGGTCCTGCGGCGCGATTCCCTCAAAGGCCCAGGCCGGCGTAATCAGCAGCAGTGAAAGCAGGGCTACATATCGGCAGGCAAACATCAGACGGCACCTCCCCAGGTGACAGTGCAGCTATCTTGCCGCGAAACCGCGGCGGAGCGAAGTCTTTGGCCTGGAAATCATCTTCCCCCCAACCGGCCGACCAGCATCTGTCTTCAATCATACGCAGTGGGAGGCCGGTTTGGGTCAGGGACGACTCCAATACAAGTCGACCCGGGTGGCAAAGCGACCAGGTTAGCCCTCATCCCGGCAAGGCCGACTTGCCATCCTTGCCCTTCCACGGCGCGTAGATGGCGTACAGCGCCTGCAGGTCGGCGTCCATGTCGCCGGTCGGGTGGAACAACTCGGCAATTCCGATGCGCCGCTCCGGATAATGGAAGTACAGCGGCAGGATCGGCACACCGGCACCCAGCGCGATGTGATAGAAGCCGGTGCGCCACTTGGCGACCCGGCGGCGGGTCGCCTCGGGCGCCAGCACCAGCCACATCTGCGGCGCCTCGCGCAGCGCCGCAACGGTCTGGCCAACCACGCCGTTGGGATTGCTGCGATCGGTCGCGACTGCGCCCAGTTGCCGCAACAGCCAGCCCAGCGGCCCGCGGAACAGGCTGTCCTTAGCCATCCAGGTTGGCCGTATGCCCAGCGCCATCGCCGCCGCAATGCCAAAAACGCCGTCCCAGGCCGAGCTGTGCGGGGCCGCTATGACCACTGCCCGCGGCGCGTCCGGAAAACTGCCGGTCACCCGCCAGCGACTGCCGTAGACGATGATGAACCCGAGCACGCGCCAGAACCAGCGCCCCCGCCAGCGTGGCACCTGCGGCGGCAGCGGCGGCAGCTTCCCGCTC
>JBGTIE010000326.1:0-3817 GCA_041745855.1 Lysobacterales bacterium
TGAAGGGTGGTAATCAGCTTGGAAGAGCTGTAGTAATCGACAAAGAGATCGCCAATTTTATTGAATTGACTTGACTTTCCGGCACAAAAAGGTGAGGAGACGTTCAATGCTGCGGCCTCGGATCATCATTTCGCTTGTTGCCTCGACAGCGCTTGTGGCATGCAGCACGGCCCAGCCGCCACTTCGTGGCACGCCGAATTCGGCCACCAAAATTATGTATGATACAAGACTTCTAGCCGGTGAATGCATATTCCTGCCGGACGGTGCCGTAGCTGCACCCCTTCTCGGGGCTATAGGAGCCATTTTTGCGAGTGAACTCGTGGGCGCTACGGTTCGAACCGTTGGTGAAGAGCTAACCAAAGCAGGAGAAGAAAAAACTTATACCGTCTCGGCTACGCGCAATATAGTGCTGGAGGAGGATAAGGTCATACCGTGCCTGCACCTAGTGCGGGGGCGTTTTCACCTTGATCCAGTTCAAGCGTTGGCCGTAACTCCGAGCGATATAGAGCTTGAAGGTTATGGCGACTTACAGCACAAGTGGTTTACGGAAAATAACCTTTGGCTTGCTGAAAAACCGGACCTGCTCATCGAACTCGTTCCGATTCGGGACGTATCCAGCATCGCATTCGAAATCGGCTACCTTGCTTACCAAAAGCCGTTGGCACCAGGCAATGCCTCTGGCCGGGAGACGGTTGAGATTCTTGAGATGAGCCTACGGCCGCCAGGTATCCCACACAATCACGAGAAGGCGCCTGCAATTCAGTTGTTACTGGGCACGCTAACGCCTCCGTTCGTCTATCATCCCCAAAACCCAGATACTTTCGACGTCACCCCATCACTTCGTCCGATGCAGACGCCGTGGCTGCAGATCGGTAGCAGCGCAGCAGTGGAAAATCGTGTACTTCTCACAGCAGATGTACGCGTTGCTGAAACGGTGCCCGAGAACCCTATTCTCAAGACACTTGGTGCAGCATTTACTAATTCGGCAGATGCTGTTGAATCTACTGTCAAGTCAAGCTTGGATTCAGCCAGTCGTGCTAGCGCTGAAGCAACGGAGTTTAATACTGCAAAAACCGCCCTCACGGAGTATTGGACCGCTTTTGGCAATGCCGAGACGGCAATCACAGCATGCAAGGCGGCGCCAGCAGCGGACAAAAAGGCGAAGGCAACGACAGCACGTGGTGCACAGGAGCTCGTGAATCTTTTGGCGAGCCGTGTTGGAAAGAAGGGCTACCCAGCAGGGGAATTGATCGATCCGAGCGGAACGATACCCTGCTGAAGAGTTGAGTACCAATCCGATGCCGTTGAACAAGCGCGTCCATGCGGATGATGAAATCATCGCTCTTGCGCACAATGTTTGTACGCTTGCGAAAGAACTCGCAGCAAGGCTCGACGGTCACCCCGCGACTGAACCGGAAATCGCTGATTCAATAGCCAAGCGATGCGATCCCCCACTTGATGGGCGATGGGCAGGCTGCATGCCGAATGGCGCCTATGGTCTCGACCTACGCCTCGATCGAGAGATCTCAGCAAGGCTAAGTGGTGAGTTTTTTCGAGCAGGCCCGCAGGGGTTCGAATGGCTTTGCAGTTTCGGGACCTGCGCGGCTGAGCGCGTCGTACATGGCGCCTCTTCGTGGACGATCGCCTTCAACAATGGCGAGCATATGATCGGGGAGGGAAGCCTAAGCATTGCCTGGATCTCTACCGAGGAGATCCTGGTAACCATGTTACTATCGCGACCGCCTGCGGGCCTTCCCGCCGATACCTCCCTTTTCATCCCGATGCGCCGTGAAGGCACGGCCTTGCGTCGCCTGCGGCTACGAACTGTTGCGGGATCTTCCGAACAAGAGGCAACTGATTGCTTACGCACGGTCAATAGTGAAGTCGCCGAAATACTCAGTGGTACCGGCTTCGAGGTCACTAGCGACAGCCGCCGCTTGCCTGCAGCTCGCATGAACGCCGAACGGGGATGGGGTCAGGCAGAGATTCTGAGTGCGACGCTTCTATCCGAGCCTGTGGCGGGAACTGCTTCGCAAGATCTGACTTTCGAGCTGGTGATCGCACGGAAGGCGACTCGCGCGGATTTGCTGTCGTTTGTTTTCGAGCCCGGCCCGGCCCTCAATCGTCCTGTCATCGTCGTCCATCCTTCCGCCGGGGTTGATCCTCATTTCCCGTTACAACAGGTGCTTCGACAATTTGGGAATGCGTGTGGACTTCTGCACCGCGGTCATCCACGAGTAGCGAGAGCCCACTCATACTCGCCAATGAACGATCCAGAAAAGCACCCTGATGGCGAAAGTTCCTTCTGGAGCAAATTTACGGGCGAGTTTGATCCGGATGAGGTTTCATATCTGCGGCATACAGGTTTGGCAGCTTTGCGACGCGGGATTTTCGGTCACGAAGCACCCTACTGGACCGTCCGTCAACTGCAGCCGCCACCACCGAGCTTTCTGCGTGATGGTCCTCCATTTAGGCTAGAACTCGTACTGCCAGCCGCAGGCCCACTAATCGAACTCGGTCAGCCTCTATTCTTAACGGTGCGACTGGTCAATACAGCATCCGTCGTTCAAACGGTCGACATATCGCTTCTGGATTTGAAATGCGATGCTCTCGTTGTCAAGGTGTTGCGCTCAAACTGGTCACGCGTTCAACCAGAAGCTCGATCCTTCCGCCCAATAATTCGTCGACAGAAGTTGCCTATTTTGCAGGAACTGCCGCCCGGTGGTTATACAGAGGCTAACCTACAGCTTGGGTTTGGCCGAGATGGTCCGCTTTTTAGTGAGCCTGGCACATACGAAATCAGCGCACATTTGGACCTTCCGACAGATAATGGCGCTCTAAGGGTGGAGGCCAAGCCGCTCCAGCTTCGAGCGCGAGACCCTTCCACCAGAGCCGCAGATCGTGATGCGCTGGCGTTGCTCGACGATCGCGTCGGTCTGTTTCTGGCGCTCGGTGGGCTCCGCGCAATGCCCGTGGTGGCCGAGCGTCTAGCCGAAATCGCTACCGAACGGTCAGCGCGTGGCGAAGCCGATGGCGTTGCAGCGACCATATGGCGAGCGCTTGCAATCGACGAAGGGCGGGCCTATCCTGGTTTGAAGGCCTTAGAGCGTGAAAACCGCATCGTCGCAGCTCTTGATCTATTGGGTCGGTTCGACGATACGTTACTCGCATTCTTTGACGGCATAACTTCGGCAGACCTTATGCACTTGAAGCGACGTCAAATAAAACGCATGAAACATCTCAGGGGCAATTCTCCCTCAGCGAAATCGCGAAATCATCGAACATCAACAAAGCGCACGAGCGGGCAGCGCTGACCGGATGGTTTGGCTCATTCTTGACTGGCGCGTCGGCGGAAGAATGACCGGGGAGGTCAACGAGGTGACGGCCGTTGTCCGTTATTCTTGTTGGAACTGGTCTGGCCGCAGGTGGGCGAGCTTAACGATCTCGACATCGTGTACGAGCGGAGGACCGGTGCACTCTTCACGCAGAAGCGACCGTTGACGTTCGCCATTTGGGATGCCGGAAAAAAGAGCCGGGGATGTAGGGCCTGTGGGCCGGACCCTATGATCACACGGCATGGAGCCGAATTTCGTCCCCGGCTTGGAGGCGATGTCGGCTTTTTTCGGGCGCAGTTCAAACGCTGTGTGCCCGATGGCGTGGCGTGGGGCATGGATTGCTTCGCCTTTGGCTCGCAAGGACGGGGGGTGGGGCGTATGGCAATGACGGAGGTGGGCTGGGATGGATGGTGGAAGGCGGATGGCGGGGCGTGGATGGCGGCGCACCCAAGAGAAGCCGGAGGGGGCACGGGGGAACTCAG
>JBGTIE010000327.1:0-6176 GCA_041745855.1 Lysobacterales bacterium
CGGACACGATACCCCGGTGCTGCTGCTGGGCGAGCCGGGCAGCGGCAAGGCGACCCTGGCGCGCTGGCTGCATGGGCGCAGTGCCCGTCGCGACGGCCCCTTCCTGGAATTTCAGCCTGGTTCGGTCGAGCGCGCCGGTCAGGCGCCTACGCTGTTCGGCAGCGAGGAGGCCGACAGCGTCCGCTATGGTCTGCTCGAACAGGCGCGCGGCGGCAGCCTCTATCTGGAAGAGATCGGCGATCTGGAACCGGGGGCGCAGAAGCGCCTGGCCAGTGCCTTGTCGCGCCAGGCCTACAGCCGCATCGGCGGCGCTGCGCCGCTGGAGCTTGCTACCCGTGTCATCGCTGGCAGCGCGCGCGATCTGGAACAGGAACTGCGCGGCGGTCGGCTGGATGAGGATTTGTATTACCAGCTCAAGGTCGTGCCGCTGAAGGTGCCCTCGCTGCGCGAACACCCGGAAGACGTCTCCGACCTGCTGGCCTTTCATGCAGACTGGTATCACCAGCAGGAGCGGCTACCCTATCGGCGCTTCTCCATTGCCGCCCAGAACCGGCTGCGCCAGCATGGGTGGCCGGGCAATGTGCGTGAATTGAGCAATCTGGTACAGCGCCTGCTGATCATGGGAAGCGGTGCGGAGATCGATGCCCAGGAGGCCGATCAGGCGCTCGGCAGCACCCCACCGCAGCGTCCACGCAGCGGCGATAGCGGCTTCGAGCTGGATCTGAACCTGCCTCTGCGTGAGGCGCGGGAGCAGTTCGAACGGGAGTATCTGCTGCGCCAGCTGAAGGCGGCCCAGGGCAGCGTCGGCAAACTGGCCGGACTGGTCGGGCTGGAACGGACCCATCTGTATCGCAAGTTGAGGGCGCTGGGGGTGGAGTTGAAGGATTGAAGGCGAATAAGAGTGGTTATAGGTTTTGAAAAGAAGCCGTTTTAGGTTTTAGGTTTTAAGTTTTAGGGTAGAGCAAGAGCAATGGAGCAGAGCTGGTGCTCTCTTGGTCCGAAGGATCCGTGAGTTTGCCAAGAATCCGCACAACCACAAGCCACGGCTCTTTGCCCTTCGCTCTTCGCTCTTCGCTCTCGCTCTTAACCTAAAACGTAAAACCTAAAACCTAAAACGGCTCCGCTAAAACGTAGAACCTAGACCCGCCCCTGCTCTCCCGCCCCCTGCACCCCGTCCCGATTAGAGCCATCCCTTCTGCCTTGCCAACCGATAAGCCTCGATCCGATTGCTGACGCCGAGCTTGCTGATGCTCTCCGACAGGTAGTTGCGCACGGTGCCGTGCGACAAATGCAGGCGTACGCCGATCTCGGGTGCGGACAGGCCTTCGCCGGCCAGTCGCAGGACCTGTCGTTCGCGGTCGGTGAGCGGATCGAGCTCACTCCAGGCTTCCACCGCCAGCGCGGGATCGATCACCTTGCCGCCGCCATGGATGCGCCGGATCGCCTCGGCGAGTTGCTCGCTGGGGGCGTCCTTGAGCATGTAGCCACGGGCGCCGGCGTCGAGCGCGCGGCGCAGATAGCCGGCGCGGGCGAAGGTAGTCAGGATCAGTACGCGGGTAGCAAGCTCGTGCTGCTGCAGCCTTTGGGCCAACTCCAGCCCGGTCCAGCCGGGCATCTCGATGTCGGTGAGCAGAATGTCTGGCGGATCGACGCGGATCTCGCGCCAGGCCTGCTCGCCATCACCGCACTGGCCGATCACCTCGAAGTCGCTTTCCAGCGACAACAGGGTCGCCAGCGCACCGCGCAGCATGGTCTGGTCCTCGGCCAGATAGATGCGGATGGTCATCGGGGGACGCGCAAGGTAGCTTGGTATCCAAGGCAGAGGGCCCAGGGCTCAGGGCCCAGGGCCCAGGGCGCGTCATAGGACGTGTCGGCGAAAACGCTGGTTCGCATCAGCCCGCGATCCGGTTCAGCTGCGCAGTGAGCGTCTCGCGTCGGGCCTCCGGCCGCAGCGGCAGTTCAACCTGGATCTGCGTACCCTTGCCCCTGACCGAATGGATCTCGCACGCACCGTACAGTTGCTCGACCCGCTCGCGCAGGCCGCGCAGGCCGTTGCCGCTCGGTGCGCTGTCGATACCACCACGGCCGTCATCGCGGATGCTCAGTCGGGCCCGATCCGCCGTGGTGTGCAGCTTCACCTCGACCTTGCTGGCGCGCGCATGGCGCACGACGTTGGTGCAAGCCTCGCGCAGCACGAAGGCCAGGGCGGTCTCGACCTCGACCGGCAGCGGCTCGTCACTGAGTTCGGTCTGCAGGCTCAGATCGGCTGCCTCCAGCATCAGCCGCACCCGCGCCAATTCGGTGTGCAATCCGGCGGCGCGGATGCCTGTGACCGCAGTGCGCACCTGGCTCAGACCCTCGCGCGCGATCCGCTCGACCTCGGCGATTTCCTGCCGTGCTCGGGCCGGGTCGCGGTCGCTCAGGCGGCGCGCCAGATCACTCTTGAGTGCGATAAGGCTGAGCGTGTGACCGAGCAGGTCGTGCAGGTCGCGTCCGATCCGCTCGCGCTCGGCCAGTCGGGCGAGATTCTCCACTTCGGCCTGGCTCAGCCGCAGGATTGCCTGACGGCGCCGTTGCTGCTGTTGGATATGGTTACCAGCGGCCACCGCCATACCGACAATCAGGGTCACCGCGTCGACGATCGGGGACAGCTCCAACCAGCGACACAGGGCCACGAAAACCAGCAGGATCAGCGCCACCGAGCCCAGTGCCAGGCGGGAATCGCGCTGCAGCCCTACGATGGCGCAAGCGTAGATGACAAAGGTGTGGGCGCACCAGTTCGCGGGCAGCAGCGCATAACCGATCAGCGCTATGGCGAAGGCACACCCGAGCTGAGGCCTGTTGGTCAGCCACCAGCTGCGGAAATATAACGGCAGAAACAACCCGATCGCCAGCAGCGTCGGCCACAACTGCAGCTGCGCACCGACCAGCCACGGCATCGCGAGAAAGCCGAGGTAGGCCAGCAGCCACATCGGCATATGGCCCAGATCCTCACTGGCCGGATAGAGCCAGCCGCGCAGGCGCAGGTTCATGACTGGCTCCGGCGCAGTCCGTGCGCGGCGAGCTGGCCGAAGATGAGGGTGAAGATCAGCAGCATGCCCACGTGCGGTCCCCAACTGACATCAATCTGGCCCACCGCGGCCAGACTCAACTGACCCAGATGGTACGCCGGAAAGACGAAGGCGAGTTTCTGCAGCAGCGCCGGCATCATGAACAACGGAAACCACAGGCCGGACAGCGCGCCCATTGGCAGGTAGACCAGATTGACCCAGCCGGCGGCGCTGCGGGAACTTGCGTAGGCGCCGATGAGCAGACCCAGCGCGCAGAAGGGCAGCGTGCCGAGGGTCAGCACCAGTCCAGACAGCAACCACCGTTCGGGCGCCAGCCGGACCCCGCCGAAGGTAAAGGCCAGGATGCTCATCAGCACGAAGATGATCACCGCGAAGACCAGGCTCATGCCGGTTCTGGCAACCAGCAGCGCGCCGGTGGGCAATGGCGAGATGCGCTTGAGGTCGAGCCAGCCCGCGTCCCGATCGGTCGCCAGAGCGGCGCCAAAACCGAACAGTGCAGGGCCAATCACGCCGAACGCGCCGTAGGTGGCGAAGAACCATGTGGCGCTGTCGAAGTTGCCACCGCGCGCCAGCAGGATGCCGAACAGCAGATAGAAGCCGAGCGGAAACAGCAACGAGGGCAGCACGAAGCCCGGCTGGCGAAAGGTCTTCAGCAATTCGCTGTAGAGCTCGCAGCGGTAGGCGCGGATGGTCAAGGAGTGGGACATCGAGGGGCCTTGTGGCGAGTAGGGGTTCAGGGGCTAAAACTGCTTCAGGTCTCCGAGGAAAGAGCTGTTTTGGTCTAGGCCGCAATCGGCTCGACGCGGTCCGGATAGAACAACGCCAACGCCTGTTCCAGATCCGCCCCCCGGACTTCCAGGTCGGCCAGCTCTGGATCGGCGGCCAGCAGCCGCCGGAGCAGACGCTCGGGCTGGGTCGAGAGCAGCTCCAGCCGACCGTCCCTGGCGCTGATCCGGGCCACCTCGGGCCAGTCCCCAAGGAGGGTCGGGTCGAGTTGGCTGCGACAGTCGATGCGCTTGACATCGACCCGCGCGCGGATGCGTTGCGGGCTGTCGTCGGCAACCAGTCGTCCGCGTTCGACCAGCGCGATGCGATCGGCCAGGCCTTCGACTTCCGGCAGGTCGTGGGTCGCCAGCAAAACCGCGCAACCGCGCTCACGGGCCGCCCGCAGGGCCTCGCGAAAAGCCTGTCTGGAGCTCAGATCCATCCCTACGGTGGGCTCGTCCAGGAGCAGCAGCCGGGGCTGCCCGACCAGTGCGAGGGCGAGCTGCACCCGGCGCTGCTGGCCACCGGACAGGGCTGAGTAGCGCCGATTGGCCTGTGCTTCCAGCCCGACCGCGGTCAGGGTCGCGGCGACGCTGAGTGGTTCGGGGTAGCAGGCCCCAAACAGGGCGATGTGTTCGGCCACGCTCAAGGTGTCGGGCAAGTCGGTGCGTTGCAGCATCGCGCCCAGCCCTGACCGCGCCTGACGCTGGCGGGGCGATAGCCCGAACAGCTCGACGGTGCCTTGTTGGCAAGCCAGTAACCCGAGGAGCAGCCGGATCGCGGTGCTCTTGCCGGCCCCGTTCGGTCCGAGCAAGGCGGTGATCTGGCCAGCCCGCAGATCCAATGAGAACTGCTGCAGGGCCGGGATGGCGCCGTAGTGATGTTGCACCTGCTGCCAGCGTGCGATCGTCTCGCTCATGTCGGCCCGGTCCTGTCCTGCCCCCAAAGTGGACGACAGTGTCGCGCCGCAAGGTGGCGCGGCGACAGGGACGGACTTCAACCGCCGTGCCTGACAACTGTCAGGCACGGCTGCGATTCAAGCGAATGCCGGTGCGCCGGGTTCGAAACCGATCAGCTGGCCTCGATCGCCTTGATCAACTCGTCAGCGAACTCCGAGCACTTGACCTCGGTGGCGCCGTCCATCAGACGAGCGAAATCGTAGGTCACGGTCCGGTTGCCGATCGCCGCGTCCATTGCCGCGATGATCGCGTCGGCCGCTTCGGTCCAGCCCAGGTAGCGCAGCATCATCTCACCGGACAGGATCACCGAGCCTGGGTTGACCTTGTCCAGGTTGGCGTATTTGGGCGCGGTCCCGTGGGTGGCCTCGAACACGGCATGACCGGTCAGGTAGTTGATGTTGCCGCCAGGCGCGATGCCGATGCCACCGACCTGCGCGGCGAGTGCGTCGGAAAGGTAATCGCCATTGAGGTTCATCGTGGCGAGGACATCGAACTCCTCCGGCCGGGTCAGGACCTGTTGCAGCGTGATGTCGGCGATCGCATCCTTGACCAGCACCTTGCCGGAATCCAGCGCGGCCTTCTGCTCGGCATTGGCCGCCGCCTCGCCCTGCGCCGCCTTGGTCCGTTCCCACTGGTCCCAGGTGTAGGTCTGTTCAGCGAACTGGGTCTCCGCCAGGGCATAGCCCCAGTTGCGGAAGGCCCCTTCGGTGAACTTCATGATGTTGCCCTTGTGGACCAGGGTCAGCGACTTGCGCTTGTTGGCGATGCAGTACTCGATCGCCGAGCGGACCAGTCGTTCAGTGCCCTCCATCGACACCGCCTTGATGCCGATGCCGGAGGTTTCCGGGAAGCGGATCTTGGCGTACTGCTTCGGGAAGGCCTCCTTGAACAGTTCCAGGAAGCGCCGATTCGGGTCCGAGCCGGCCTCGAACTCGATCCCTGCGTAGATGTCCTCGGTGTTCTCGCGGAAGATCACCATGTCGACCTTTTCCGGATGCTTGACCGGCGAAGGCACGCCCTTGAACCAGCGCACCGGCCGCAGGCACACATACAGGTCGAGCATCTGCCGCAGGGCCACGTTGAGCGAGCGGATGCCGCCGCCGATCGGCGTGGTCAGCGGACCCTTGATCGACACCAGATAGTCGCGGCAGGCCTGGACGGTGGCGTCGGGCAGCCAACTCTGGAACAGGTCGTTGGACTTCTGACCGGCGTAGATCTCCATCCAGTGGATCTGGCGATTACCGCCGTAGGCCCTGGCTACCGCCGCATCCAGCACGCGCACACTGGCGCGCCAGATGTCGGCACCGGTGCCATCGCCTTCGATGAACGGAATGATCGGGTTGTTCGGCACTTGCAGCATGCCGTCGGCAATGCTGATCCT
>JBGTIE010000328.1:0-3086 GCA_041745855.1 Lysobacterales bacterium
TTGAGTTCCAGGATCATTGGCCCCAAGGTCTTGTCGAGCACGATGTCCACCCCGACATAGCCCAGCCCGCTCATTGCCGAGGCGCGTGCGGCGATCATCAGCAACTCGTCCCAGTGCGGGATGTCCATGCCGATGATCGAATGCTCGGTATCCGGGTGCTCCTCGACCGGCTCGTTGCCCCAGACACCGCGACAGGTGCGGCCGGTCGGGATGTCGATGCCCACGCCGATCGCACCCTGATGCAGGTTGGCCTTGCCGTCGGACTGGCGCGTCGGCAGGCGGATCATCGCCATCACCGGATAACCCTGGAAGACGATGATGCGCACGTCAGGCACGCCGCGGTAGCTCACATGGTCGAAGATCGGATCGAACTGGACACAATACTCGATCAGCACATGATCAGGCTGACCACCCAGACTGAACAGCCCGGAGAGGGTATTGGACAGGTGGTGGTTGAAGTCGTCGGCGGTCATCAAGGCCCCACTGGACCGGCGGTACTTGCTGCCGCGCCGGCCAATGATGACGACGATGCCGTCGCCGCCGGACCCATGTGCTGGCTTGGCGACGAAGCTCTCGCGCCCTTGCAGCTTGGCGTGAACCTCTTCGATCTCGTGCTCCTCGCTCACCACCGCATATAACTCGGGCACTGGCAGGCCATGGTCGATCGCCAGTTGCTTGGTCAGCAACTTGTTGTCCACGCGCGGGTAGTACTTGCGCTGGTTGTAGCGAAGCACGTAGTCGGCATTTCGCTGGTTGATGCCGACCAGGCCGATGCGGCGCAGCGCGCGGGCGATCCGAAAGGGATTGAGCATCATTGCCGACCCTGATCGGCCGCCAGCGCGCGGAAGCGGAACAGCTCGGTCAGGCGATAGCCGGAGTAGCGACCGATCAGCAAGGTGGCGCCGAGCAGGACCAGCAGCAGTTCGGGATAGACGTAGATCAGGAACTCGAGCTGCTTCCAGGTCATCGCCAGATACGCCAGGCAGGCGGTCAGTAACGAGCCGATGCCCTCCTTCATCGCTGTGGCCGGTCCGCGTTCGTCCCAGGTAATCGACATCCGCTCAATGGTCATCGCCATGATGACCATCGGGAACAGGGCCACCGACAGCCCGACCTGGATCTCCATCCGGTTGCTCACGATGCTCACGATCGCCATCAGCATCACCACCAGAATCAGCACCGCGGTCAATCGCGGTACCAGCAACAAGCGCAGCCGCTCCAGGTAGAAGCGGACCAGCAGGCCCATGCCGACCACCAGCGTAAACAGCGTGATGCCTCCGATCAGCTGGGTCTCGCGGAAGGCGAGCGCGATCAGCACCGGCATGAAGGTGCCAAAGGTCTTGATGCCGATGATATTGCGCAGCAGCAGCATGATGAAGGCACCGATCGGCACCATCAGCAGGACTCTATAGGTGGCCTGCGCGTCCAGTGGCAGACCGAGCAGCGAATATTCGATCAGTTCGCGGTTGCGCACCTCGGATCGGCGCTTGGCCATGACCATGGCATCGGCCAGGTTGTACTGCACCGAGTAGCTCAGATTGGGGCGGGCGTCACTCTCGACGTTGAGCAGTGGGCGATCGCTGCGGCTCCACAGGAAGTAGTTTTCAGGGATGCCTTCGGAGCCGTCGCGCAGGTCCAGCGTGATCCAGTGCTCCTCGTTGTGCACCTGCAGCAACGGCAGTGGCTCGGCGTAGGCAGTCGAATCGCCCAGCAGCAAACCATGGACCACGCGCGCACGGATCTTGCGGATCGCCAGCGCGCTTGCGAGAAACTGCGCCTGCGCCTGCAGGCCGGCGTGCGGCGCCAGCAGCAGGCGGGCCTCGTCCGAACCGGGATTGAACAGCAGCTTGCGCAGCAAGGCTTGGGAGAAGGTCGCGATGTCGGCGCTCTGGGCCTTGACCTCGTCGAAGATCGAATCAAGGGCCGCCTCTTCGGCTTCACCCAGCTGCGGCAAATCGGCCAGGCGGGGCCGGCTGCTGTCGATCCACGGGTGGTCGTCGCGCACGACGGTGGCGACGTAGTAGAGCACCTGGTTGCCGCGCGCGCGGCGTACGCTCCAGTTGACCTGTCGGCCACTGCGGCTCTTGGTGATCTGCTCACCGTAGCTGCGTGAGATCAGGCGCTCTTCCAGCACCAGGAAGTCGGGGATGTCGTTGACGCCGCGCCCAGGCAGTTGCAGCTGCACCGTGTTGGGTCCACCGCCAGCGCGAAACTCGGCCCGCGCCTGGATCGTCCAGACCTGGACTTCGGCATCCGGCTGGAGCGGAAATTTCAGGACCTGCCACTTGTAGCCCGCCCAGCCAAGGCCGATCGCCGCGACGATCAGCGCCAGCAAATACAGTTGCGTTTTTTTCATGCAGCATTCGGCGCATCCCCCGACGCGCCGCTCCCCAGCGATTGACGCTCAGTATAGAGCGGGCCGGGGCATGACGGGTTCGGGGGCGACTATCAACTATCCCAGCCGGCGGCGCTGCTGACCGGCGCTGTCGAAGTTCGCCGGGGCGAGCCAGGTTTCAAGTTGCTGACGCAGCGCGGGCCATTCGCTGTCGATGATGGCGTACCAGGCAGTGTCGCGATTGCGGCCCTTGTAGACCCTCGCGTTGCGATGGATGCCCTCGAAGCGAAAGCCCAGGCGCTCGGCGGCGCGCCGGGAAGGGCCGTTGAGATGGTCGCACTTCCACTCGCAGCGGCGGTAGCCGAGCGCGTCGAAGGCGTGCCCCAGCAGCAGATACAGGGCTTCGGTTGCGGCTGTCGTCCGCTGCAATGCCGGCCCGAAGCACAAATGACCGATTTCCAGGCTGCCGACCGCCGCGTCGATGCGCAGGTAACTGGCCAGGCCACCGGCCTGGCCGCTGACCGCGTCGATCACGGCGTAACTGATCTGGGCAGAATCGGCGGCGTGCCGTTCCAACCAGGCCTCGAAGTCGCTGCGGGTCGGAAAGGGGCCATAGCTCAGATAGGTCCACCGGCGCTCGTCGCCGACGCCGGCCAGGGCGGCATGCAGACTGGGGGCATGGCTGGTCGGATCGAGCCGTTGCAGGCAGACCGTGCGGCCCGACAGGGTCACAGATCGGAAGAGCACACGT
>JBGTIE010000329.1:0-2630 GCA_041745855.1 Lysobacterales bacterium
AGATCGAGCTGGTTGACGTAAGCAAACTCGGCCAGCCCATGGATATAGACCGCGTCGACCAGCTCCGCCTCAGGCGTAGTAGGCAGCACCCCATCGACCCGAATATCGCTGACCACCGCGGCCTTGTAGTAGCTCGTCCCGGCGAGCCAGTGCAGCATCGCCAGGGCACGCTCGAACGCGATCTCGCGCCCGGCCGGCACAGCCGGCGCGCCGGGAAAACCGATCCGCTCGACCAGCAGCAGATCATCCAGCGCGTAGCTCAGCCTCGCCTCGCCATCGACATACACGGCGCCGACGAAACGGAACTGGCGCGCACAGCGCGGATCGACTGGCGTGACAGGGGTAGCGCTCACAAGATCACCTCGGGCAATCGCGGACGGCGATTGTAGGTGCTGGCCATCACCGCGCCGTAGGCACCGGCCTGGGCGAGCAGCAGCAGGTCGCCTTCGACGCAAACCGGAAGGCGCCGTTCGCGGCCGAGGACGTCGCCGCTTTCACAAATCGGACCGACCACAGTAACGGTGCGCTCGGCCGGCTCATCGAGTCGACTCAGATTGACGATCGGGTGGAAGGCGTCATACAGCGCCGGTCGCAGCAACGCATTCATGCCGGCCGCCACGCCAACGAAATGGACCCCCTGTTTCTCCTTGACCTGGGTCACCGGCAGCAGCATCACGCCGGCTTCAGCGACCAGATAGCGGCCCGGTTCCAGCTGCAGCGCCAGATGCGGGTAGTGCGACTTGACCTTGGCCAGGCCGGCCGCCAGCTGCGCCAGATCAAGCTCGGATTCGCCCGGGCCGGGCACGCCGAGACCGCCGCCGATGTCCAGCCAACGCAGCGACGGGAAACCTTCCGCGAGCGCCGCCAGTTCACTGTAGACCTCGCTCCAGTGGGCTGGATCGAGGATGCCGCTGCCCAGATGCGCATGCAGCCCGACCAGCGTCGCGCCGGCCTGATTGGCCAGCGCAGCCATCCGACCCAACTCGGCCGGGGCGAGACCGAACTTGCTCGCCTTGCCGCCGGTGCGGACCTTGTCATGATGCCCGCGGCCACTGCCCAGATCGACCCGCAGCGCGATCTGCGCGCCTGCGAAATCACTCGCCCAGTGCTCCAGGACGTGAGCGCAATCAATGGTCACCGTCACGCCGGCGGCAACCGCCTGAGCGTACTCCGCGCGCGGGGCAAAGTTGGGGGTAAACAGAATCCGATCGTCTGCTAACTCCGGGCAATGCGCACGGATATGTGCCAGTTCGCCGGCCGACACACACTCCAGCCCTAAACCTTCGTCGACCAGCATCTTGAGGATCGCCGGGTGGTCGTTCGCCTTGATCGCGTAGTAGCAGCGATCGATGGACTCGATCGCCAGCAACTGACGCGCCTGCTGCCGGACCTGGTCGATCCGGTAGACCCAGGCCGGGCCCTGCTCGCGGCCGATCGCGAGCAGTTGTTCGCGTTCATCGCGCCACCATGGCAGAGCGGCTACCGGCGCGCCGGGGCTGCCTAGTTCAAGCCAGCTGGGCCCGAAAAGGCGCGCGTCATCGGTCGCCATCACCCGTGCCCGGATCAGGTGTTCGTGCAGCCGCGGCAGTAATGCCTCGGCGATGGCCTCGTCAACGACGAAGGTCAGATTCAGGTTGTTGGAGGACTGCGACACCAGATGCACGCGCTGCTCGCCGAACTCGGCCAGCACTTCGCTGAGTCGGTGCAGCATGCGGCGCATGCCGCGACCGACCAGCGTGATTGCCGCGCAGGGTGCGATCACCTTGACCCGGCAGACCCGCGCCAGATCAGCGCAAAGGGCCTCCAGGGTATGCGCATCGAGCAGGTTCTCGCTCGGATCGAGCGACACGGTGACGTTGGTCTCGGCAGAGCCAATCAGATCCACCGACAACCCGTGCTGGCGGAAATAGCTGAACACATCGGCCAGGAAGCCGACCTGCTGCCACATCCCGATCGATTCCATCGACACCAGGGTCACCCCCATCCGGTGCGAGATCGCCTTGACCGACAGCGGGCCGTCACTACCACTTGCATCGATGCAGGTGCCCTCCAGATCCGGCCGCTGGGTGTCCTTGATCCATAGCGGCACACTGGCATCGCGGACCGGTCCCAGACAGCGCGGATGCAGCACCTTGGCGCCGGTGGTCGCGATCTCCTGCGCTTCGTCGTAGTCCAGGTGGCGCAGCAAACGCGCCTGCGGCACTCGCCGCGGATTGGCGCTGAACATGCCCGGCACATCGGTCCAGATCTCGACCCGCCGCGCCCCGAGCAAGCCGCCGAAACAGGCCGCCGAAGTATCCGAACCACCGCGCCCGAGCAACACTGTGGCGCCGGCCAGGTCGCGTGCGATAAAGCCCTGGGTGATCTGCAAGGGCCCGCCTTCCAGCAGCGCCTGCGCTGTTGCCGGCGCACGCTGAACAGGGCACGATGCACTGAGATAGCGCGCCCAGCCAGACTGGTTCGGTGCCCCCTGGGCGACGAGTTGAGTGCGCGCATCGAGCCAAGCGCACTTGATCCCTTGTGAGCTCAGATAGGCGGCGCCGAGACGGCTGGACCACAGCTCACCGAGCGCGTAGACCTGCGCCTGCCAGGCGAAACCGGCCGCGCTGGCCGCAGGGGCACTGAGGGCG
>JBGTIE010000330.1:0-6444 GCA_041745855.1 Lysobacterales bacterium
TGATCGCGGTGCCGACCCGGGCCGATCCGTTGCAACTGGCGATGTTGACGGTCAACCCACCGACCGCGGCGCTGCTGTTGAGCGAATACGTCGACCTGCAACCGGGCGAGTGGGTGTTGCAGAACGCCGCCAACTCGGCGGTCGGCGGCTATCTGATCCAACTCGCCAAGGCGCGCGGATACAAGACCGTCAACATCGTCCGCCGCGACAGCGCCGTTGCTGCGGTCAAGGCCGAGGGCGGCGAAGTGGTGCTGGTCGATGGGCCGGATCTACCGGCGCAGATCAAGGAGGCCACCGGCGGCGCCAAGCTGCGGCTGGCCATCGACGCCGTTGGCGGTCTGGCGACCGAGAACCTCGCACGCTGCCTCGCCGAAGGCGGCACGCTGGTCAACTACGGCGCGATGAGCGGTCAGCCCTGTGCGCTCAGCCCGGCCAGCTTCATCTTTCGCGACCTGACCTTGCGTGGTTTCTGGCTCGCCCGCTGGTTCCGCCAGGCCAACCCGCAACAGCAATACATGCTGTTCCGCGAACTCGCCCAAGGCATCGAGCGCGGCGACTTGAAGGCACGCATCCAGGCCAGCTTCCCGCTCGAGCAAATCGTCGATGCGCTCAAGCTGGCCGCCAGCGGCGAACGCGACGGCAAGGTGCTGGTGACGCCTAATCAGGGGTGAGGGCTGAGGGCTGAGGGCTGAGGGCTGAGGGCTGAGGGCTGAGGGGTCAGAAGAGCTGAGAAACACAGTTCCAGTGGCCAGTGCTAGAGCGCGAAAGAGCCACAGCGGCGCGCGAAGGATGTCGGTGAGAGTCCAGTCGCCCCGGGGCCGGTGCGCTTATTCGCGCAACAAACGCCGGCGACCTCGCTGTTGCCGGCTCTTCCTGACCCCTGAGCCCTCCGCCCTCAGCCCTGTGTTTGGTGAGAGAAGCGAACCGCATCAAGGGCACCACGTCTGCAGCGACAGCCCCTCGGGGTCGGGGTCGGAATCCGTATCGGAATCGATCCCTTTACCGGCGTAAGCAAACCGTTTAGCCGCCCCGTAGACGTCAAGTCATTATTGGCCAACGCCATCGTCGTTGCTCTTGAAGCCGATTCCGATTCCGACCCCGACCCCGACCCCGAATTCACATCATTGATCCGCCTCACGGCATCAGTTTGAATCGCCCCCTAACCCTCTCCGCGGGCCTTATGTGCTCCAATGGTTCGGGGGAAAACGGATGGACGTATGTGACCGGCCCTAGCGGACAATCACTGACTGCGGTACTGCAGGCCTGGCACGCCGGTGACGGTGCGGCCTACGGCGAGTTGTTCGAGCGCGCCTATGGCGAGTTGCGGCAGATCGCCAGCCAGCGCATCCGTTCGATGGGCGACTCGGCCACGCTGTCGCCGACCGAACTGGTGAATGAGGCGGTGGTGCGGGTGCTTGGCAGCGAGTTGCACTGGCAGGATCGCAACCACTTCTTCGCCTCGATGTCGCTGTGCATGCGCAGCGTGCTGATTGATCGTGCACGCGCTCGATTGAGCGAGCGGCGCGGTGGCGGCGCGCTGCACGTCACCCTGGGTCAGGTCGACGAGGGTGAGGAGTCGGAGATCCTTGAACTGCTGGCGCTGGACCGGGCGCTGAGCAAACTCGAAGCACTCGACCCGCGCAGCAGCGCGGTGCTGCATCTGACCTACTTCGGCGGGCTGGCGCGGGCCCAGATCGCCGACGTCCTGGGTGTCTCGACGCAGATCGTAGATCGCGAACTGCGCTTTGCCCGCTCCTGGCTCAACACCCATATTGACACACAGCTATGAAGACGCTGAGCGCGGACCAGTTTGCCCGGGTCAAGGCGCTGTTTGACCGCCTGGTCGACTTGCCGGCTGCCGATCGCCGAACCGTCCTGGACAAGCTCGACGAAGCACCGGAGGTTCTCGCCGAGTTGCATCTGCTGCTGGGCAATACGCTGGTCGACGATGCACGCTACGCCGGACCGGTGCTGGCGGCGATGCTGGCGGACCAGCCGGCCGCGGTGAGTGAAGGAACCGTACTGGGCGCCTGGACCCTCGGGGCCGAGATCGGTGAAGGCGGCATGGGCAAGGTCTTTGCTGCCGAGCGCAGCGACGGTCACTATGAGCAGAGCGCGGCGATCAAGCTGCTGTCCGGCGTCGCCAGTTCACAGGCGCTGCGCTATCTCGCGCGTGAGCGGCAGATTCTGGCCTCGTTGTCCCACCCGAACATCGCCCGCATCATCGATGGCGGCAGCACACCCGGCGGCCAGCCCTACATCGTGATGGAACGAGTCGACGGCGTGCCGATCGACCACTTTTGCGCGCAGCATGCACTGCCACAGGACGAGCGCCTGCGCCTGCTGATCGATGTCTGCGGCGCGGTCGATTTCGCCCATCGCCAGCTGATCGTGCATTGCGATCTGAAGCCCTCCAACATCCTGGTGACCGCCGACGGCCGGCCGATGCTGCTGGACTTCGGTATTTCCCGACGACTGCTGGAAAGCAGCGCCGAAGACAACAATGACGACAGCGCCACTCCCGCTCCGCGCGGGACGGCGCTCACCACCAGCAAGGCCTACACGCCGCGCTACGCCAGCCCCGAACAGATCAACAATGACCGCGTCGGTACCGCCACCGACATCTACAGCCTGGGCCGGGTCATGGCCGAGTTGCTCGGCGTCCCGCTGGACGATCGTGAGCGCCTCGATCTGTCCAGCCTGCCGCCCGATCTGGCGGCGATCATCGCGCTCGCCACCGCGCCAGTGGCGGGCGATCGCTATGCCAGCTGCGCCGCGCTGGCGGCCGATCTGCGCCGCTATCTGGATCATCTGCCAGTCAGCGCCCGTCCCGCCACGGTGGTCTATATCGGCACCAGGTGGCTACGCCGGCACTGGCCCTGGGCCGCGGCGGGACTGGCCTTTGTGGCCACCATCGCCCTGTTCAGCTGGCAGATGCGGGCTGAGCGCGACGCCGCATTGGCGGCCGAGCAAGCCTCCCGCGCGGTCACCGGCTTCATGAGCTCGGTCTTCCAGGCGGCCGATCCCGAAGTGGCCGGTCGCCGCGACCTGCCCGTTTCGGAACTGCTCGATGCCGGTCGTGATCGTCTGCGCGAGCAATTGCAGAACCAGCCGCTGGTGCAGGCCGAAATCGCGGCGATCCTCGGCGGCGTCTACCAGAGCGTCGGCAAGCGCGACCAGGCTTTGGCGCTGTATGACCAGGCCATCGTCACCCTGGGAGCGGAGCCACCGCCGCTGCTGTTGGCCGACCTGCTCCATCGCAAGGCTTACACCCTCTTTGACCTGGAAGACGTCAGCGCGGCCGAACCGATCGCGCGGCAGGCGCTGGACTTGCGTCAGAGGCACAACGCCGACGCCGCTGCGCGGGTGCGCAGCATGCGCGTGCTGGGCACGACGCTGCTCTACCAGGGACGGCGTGAGGAATCCCAGCCGCTGCTCGAGCAAGCGCTGGCGTTGGCGATCGAAAGCAGCGGTGAGGAAAGCACCGATACGGCCCGCGCCAGACTCGATCTGGGCGCGCTCTATGGCTACTACGATATCAGCGGTGAACTGGCCCTGGAGCACGGCCGCGAAGCGGCCCGCGTGCTGGAGCAGATTCACGGCAGCGACCACCCACTCTACGCCGATGCGCTGGAGGTCCAGGTCATTGGCCTGAACCTGATCGGCGATTTCCAGGCCGCGATCCCGCTCGCGCGCACAGTGGCCGAACAGCGCATCCGGATCTATGGCGAGCGCAGTCCGCAAGCCGGCCATGGTTTGTACATCTGGGCCGAGGCAATGGGCCGGGCCGGCCACGCGCTGGATGCCCTGCCGGTCAGCGCGCGCGCGCTCCAGATCCAGCAACAGCTGACCGGGGACGACTCGTTCTCGGTCATCGCGCCGCTGCTGCAATTGGCCTATCTGCAGTTTCGCTGCGGACTGTACGAATCCGCACTGGCCAGCCTCGACCGCCTCATCCAAATCCACCGGCGTCAGCAGTCGGCCGGGAGCCTGGATCTGATCGAGGCACAATTCAATCGAGGACGCGTGTTGCGAGCGCTTGGACGCTTGGACGAGGCGGCTGAGGTCACCGCCCATGTCCTGGAGCAGCACCGGCAGAACCCGGAAACCATCCCTTACTTGGTGGCCAGGTCGCAATTGGAGATGGCAGCGGTATTGCGGGGGCTCGGTCGCTTTGATGAGACCCAGGCGCAGTTGCAGGCCATCGACCGCAGTGCCTTTGGCCGTGACGACTGGCGCCGCGCCGATCTGCTGCTGGAACAGGCGCGCCTGGCTGCTGCCGGTGGTCGGGATCAGCAAGCCCTCGACCGCCTGCTCGCCGGCGAAGCACTGCTGGAAAGCGGACTGGGTGCCGAGCACCCGGAAGTCTGGGTCGAGCGTATCGATCGCGCCGAACTGCTGCTGCGCATGGATCGGCCGCGGGAGGCGCAGGAACTGGCGGCACAGATCCGCATCCAGGCCGCACCGGCATTGGCGCCGGACGGCCTCCTGCAGCAGCGTCTGGACGCACTGCCTTGATCGGGTGCGATTTAAAGTGGCACAGAAACCGCTCCCGCCAATGCAGAGTTTTCTGCCGGCGAGCTCACTAGCCCTCGATTCCGATTCCGATTCCGATTCCGATTCCGACCCCGACCCCGATTCCGACCCCGACCCCGACTCCAGGCTTCGCATCGCTGCAGCAGTTTGAATCACGCCTGCCTGCGGTGACCAAGCGAGGCCGTGATAAACCCGGGGGCCACTCTCCGTTAACAGTAGCAAGGGGCCAATGATGTCCCGTGTCCGCCGGCGCGCCGCCGGCCAATCTACAGCGGAGAATCAGATGCAACGTGCGCCGAAAATTCACCAGCCTG
This sequence comes from Lysobacterales bacterium, assembly GCA_041745855.1. Taxonomy (GTDB): domain Bacteria; phylum Pseudomonadota; class Gammaproteobacteria; order Xanthomonadales; family SZUA-5; genus JAWLAT01. Next base: position 4,851 of record JBGTIE010000330.1, read on the forward strand.
CGGTTGCGATCACCCAGGTCCGGCATCGACCCGAAAGACCTCGTCGACTCGACAGCCGAGGCTGGATCCTCGGGTTGCTGTTGTGCGTCATCGGTCCTACAGCACAGGCCTTGGGGCTTTTTGGCTGCGTAATGCCGAACTGTCCGGAACGCAGTGGCGAGGCCAGCCCCGGCGGCGGCGAGGGCTTGTTGCAGAGTTCAGGCATGGCCTCACGCTATCTGCCACTGCGCTCGGACGCTGGCTTTCGACCCGATTTCGGCAAGGGCTCGCCGCTGGCGCAACGTCTGGAGCGTGAACGCACGGCCGCCGCGCGACCCAAAGGCAGCCTTCCCGGGCAGACCTTGTATGGCGAACTGCCCGGCACCTGGGATTACGTAGCCGGTTTCGTGACCTTCCCTTACTTGCTGGAAGGCACAACGCCCGATCAACTGCTGTTGCGCGGCCTGCCAACCGAACTTCTGAGCGGAGATCTGTATCAGGTACAAGGCTGGCAGCGCAACGCCTACTGGATCGATGCCGGCGACGGCATTCCGCGGTTGCTCGCCTCCGAGTTGATCCTGCCTGACTACGTTCCTGACCCGGCCGATCCCTTCGTCGACAGCGGCCATCTCAACTTCGCCCAGCTGGTCCTGTACCGCGAAGCCGGCCGGGATTATTCCGCCTATCCCGCCGACGGCGCCTATGGCACGATCTGGTTTGTCACCGATCCCCAGACCGGTGATGTGATCGACGCGATCATTGATCTCTACGGCCCCGACAACCTCTATGAGAAGACCGAGTATCTGTTCGAGAACGACAGCATCAAGCCGCTGCTGATCACCTATCGTCTGTCCGAGCCAGAGTTCCTCTACTACACCGAGTACGGCGAGCACATTCCGCTGACCCAGAATGTCTCGATCGGTCTGGCCAACCATGTGCCGGGGGTGGACTACATCGACCCCTTCCTCAATGCGATCGGTTTCGATGCCGACCAACCACTGGAATTGCTGCTCGAAGGCTATCTGGACCTCGGCAACGGTGAGGCGCAGTGGGCCTACTCCGAAGTCTATCCGCTCGGCTACAACTGGCCCGAAGCCGCTGACCGCCTGTTCGAAGGCGACTTCGAGGCGCTGGTCAGTCGTCCCGACGGCACCCCGCCTCGCCGCATCGTGCGCGCTCGGCAATAGACGCAAGGGTCGGAGCCGAAAAGGAACCCCGAGTTGTACTCGGGCAAGCTCGCCACAAGGCTCCGGCCGAAGCCGAAACGGAACCCCGAGTTGCACTCGGGCAATCTGGCGACGTGGTTCCGGTGAAGTCGGGGTCGGGGTCGGGGTCGGAATCGGAATCGAGACAAGGAGGTTTTGGCGACCAGGTGCCTAAGCGGTTTGCGAGGAGGAGGTCGGGTACGCCTAGTAAGGCACGATTTCGCAACAGACGATTCCGACCCCGATTCCGATTCCGACCCCGAAGTACACAGTGAAGCCGCATGACCCAAACCCACTCTGCCCTCCGCCAAACCGCAATCCAGCTCGCCGCAATCGCCCTCTCCGCGCTGTTGACCGCGCTGGCCAACCCGGCCGGCGGCCAGCTGCCGGCGCTGGCCCTGCTTGCGTTT
>JBGTIE010000331.1:0-13875 GCA_041745855.1 Lysobacterales bacterium
GATCGCCACCGGCGCCCGGCCGCTGGTGCCCAACCTGCCGGGGCTGGCCGAGGCCGAGTATCTGACCAGCGATACGGTGTGGGCGCTACGCGAGCGCCCCGAGCGGCTGCTGGTCGTCGGCGGCGGACCGATCGGTTGCGAACTGGCGCAGAGTTTCGCCCGGCTGGGTTGCCGGGTCACGCTGGTGCATTCACGCCCCGGCCTGTTGCCAAAGGAAGATCCACTGGTCGGCGCGCAACTGCTCGAGCGCTTCGATGCCGAAGGGCTGGACGTGCGACTGGAGCATCGCGCCGTCCGGGTCAAAGGCCAGGGGAAGGGCGGCGGCTTGTACTGCGACGGACCCGATGGCGAGGTCGTAATCGAATACGACCGCCTGCTGCTCGCGCTGGGCCGCACGCCCAACACCGACAATCTGGGTCTGGAGGAACTGGGCATCACGCTCGATCCCAAGGGCGGCACGATCGAGCACGATCCGTGGCTGCGCACCAGTTTCCCCAATATCTACGTCTGCGGTGATGTCGCCGGACCATTCCAGTTCACCCATTTCGGCGCCCATCAGGCCTGGTATGCGGCGGTCAACGCACTGCTCAGCCCGTTCTGGACCTACAAGGCCGACTACCGGGTGATCCCACGGGTGACCTTCACCGATCCGGAGGTGGCCACTGTCGGCATCACCGAGAGCGAGGCGGCCGAAAAGGAGATCGAGGTCGAAGTGACCACTTACAACCTGGATGATCTGGACCGCGCCATCGCCGACGGCGCCGCCGAAGGTTTTGTGCGGGTCCTCACCCCGCCCTGCAAGGACAAGATCCTCGGCGTCACCATCGTCGGCGCCCACGCCGGCGAGTTGCTGGCCGAATTCACCCTTGCGATGCGCTGGGGCCTGGGCCTGAACAAGCTGCTGGGCACCATCCACCCTTACCCGACCTGGTCCGAAAGCGCCAAATACGCCGCCGGCGCCTGGAAACGCGCGCATACGCCGCACGAGTTGCTGCGCTGGGTGGAGTGGTTTCATGGGTGGCGGCGGGGGGGCTGAGCCGTGCGCCCCGTTGTTGCTATGGAGCAGGTTCAAGCTGATCGCATATACGAACAAGGGCCCAGGGCCCAGGGCTCAGGGCCCAGGGCCCAGAGAAGCGCCGAGCAATGCGGATCTACTGGGCCCTGGGCCCTATGCCCTGGGCCCTCCGCCTCGAAGCAACTCGGCCCATCGGCTCACCCAGCGTACCGATCCGTCGCCCCCACCAACTCACTCGCAATACCCGCCTCGAAAGCCGAGTGGCCGGCGTCGGGGACGATGATCAGCTCGGCTTCGGGCCAGGCGCGGTGGAGGTCCCAGGCGCTGCGTAGCGGGCAGACCACGTCGTAGCGGCCCTGGACGATTACAGCCGGGATATGGCGGATACGCTCGACGTTGCGCAGCAACTGATCTTCGCTGTCGAGGAAGCCTGCGTTGACGAAGTAGTGGCTCTCGATGCGGGCGAAGGCAAGCGCCTGGGCATCGGCGTCGAAAGCGGTTTCGTAGCTCGGGTCCGGTAGCAGGAAACTGGTTCTGGCCTCCCATTTGGACCATGCCCTGGCCGCGTCCAGACGCACGTCCGGATCCCTGAAGACCAGACGGCGATGGTAGGCGCTGATCAGGTCGCCGTGTTCGGGCGCCGGAATCGCGGCCAGATACTGCTCCCAGCAATCCGGGTAGATCTCGCTCGCGCCATGCTGATAGAACCACTCCAACTCGCGCCGACGCAGCAGGAAAATGCCGCGCAGGACCAGTTCGGTGACCGCCTCGGGATGCGTCTGGGCATAGGCCAGCGCCAGCGTGCTGCCCCAGGAACCGCCGAAGACCTGCCAGCGCTCGATTCCCAGGTGGGCGCGCAGTCGCTCGATATCGGCGACCAGATGCCAGGTCGTGTTGGCCTCCAGCGAGGCCGCCGGCGTCGACCGCCCCGCCCCGCGCTGGTCGAACAGCACAATCCGGTAGCGCTCCGGATCGAAGAAGCGGCGCGCCTTGGCTGGCGCTCCACCGCCAGGACCGCCGTGCAGAAACACCACCGGCTTGCCCTCCGGATGGCCACTGACCTCAAAGTACAGCCGATGACCGTCACCGACATCCAGCATGCCCTGCTCGTGCGGCTCGATCTCCGGGTACAACTGGCGCGTGTGACTCATGGGCGATGCCTGCCTGCGGGGTGGCTACCGATGGCATGAGGGTAGCCGCGGCCGGGCCCGATGCGCCAGTGGCTGCAGGTCGGCGGCCTTGAGTCGAAGTGTGGTTCCAGGTGAATCCGAGGGCTCAGGGCCCAGGGCCCAGGGCCCAGTCCGGTGTCAATTTTGAGGCCAGTTCGATACCAAAGTCGTTTGTTCCTTGCCCGTGGCTAGACGCGTCTCGAAGTGGCCCTTGACCTACTGGGCCCTGGGCCCTGGGCCCTGAGCCCTGGGCCCTTAACCCACACAGGGTTCCCGAAACACGAGTCTGTCGCACACCCCCAGATGGGAGACGACAGTCGGGTCGACCGAGGAGGCATTACACTGGCGCCCCGCTCGCCAGCTTCAGGCTCACGCATGACCCATCCACTGCAGCAGATGATCGATCACGCCTGGGAGGAACGGGCCGGACTGAGCCCGGAGCGGGCACCGGATGGATTGCGTCAGGCGGTCGAAGACGTGCTCCATGGACTGGAGACGGGCGCGCTGCGGATGGCCGAGCCAGGATCTTCGGGCTGGGTCGTTCATGAATGGCTGAAGAAGGCGGTGTTGCTGCACTTCCGGCTCAGTGCCAACCGGCTCATGCCGGGTCCGGTCGGCCCTAGCTGGGACAAGGTCGATCTGCGCTACAGCCAGTTTGACGCAAGTAATTTTGCGAGCGAGGGCGCGCGGGTCGTGCCCGGCGCGATCGTCCGGCGCGGCGCGCACATCGGCCGCGACGTGGTGCTGATGCCCAGCTACGTCAACATCGGTGCCTTCGTGGGCGCGGGAACGATGGTCGACACCTGGGCTACGGTTGGCAGTTGCGCCCAGATCGGCGCCGGCGTGCACCTTTCCGGTGGCGCCGGCATCGGCGGCGTGCTCGAGCCGTTGCAGGCGGCACCGACAATCATCGAGGACGGCTGCTTCATCGGCGCCCGCTCGGAAGTGGTCGAGGGAGTCATCGTCGAGCGCGGCGCGGTCATCGGCATGGGCGTGTACCTGGGACAGTCGACCCGAATTTACGATCGCAGCAGTGGCCAGATCCACTACGGCCGTGTCCCGGCCGGCAGCGTGGTCGTTTCCGGCAGTCTGCCGGCGAGCGACGGCAGCCACAGCCTTTACGCCGCCGTGATCGTCAAGCAGGTAGATGAGCGCACCCGCGCCAAGACCGGCGTCAACGAACTGCTGCGAGGCATCGAATGAGTGATACCACCGGGAACCAGCCCGTCGTTTATGGACTGGGCCACTGCGGCACCTGCAAGAAGGCGATGGCCTGGCTTGATGGCGCAGGCGTCAGCTACCGCTTCATCGACTACCGCGAGCAGCCACTGGAACCTGCCCTGCTGCGCCAGTGCGCGGCCCAGCTGGACTGGGAGAAACTGGTCAACAGGGCCAGCTCCAGCTGGCGTAATCTGCCGGCTGAACGCAAAAGCCCGGCCGACGAAGCCGCCTGGCTAACGCTGGTGGCCGAAGTGCCGACGCTGATCAAACGTCCGCTGCTGCTGCGTGAAGGCAGGGCGACGGTCGGCTTCAGCGACAAATCCTACAGCGCGCTGTTCGGCTCCTGAGCACGATGCCGATGGACTGCCTGACCCTGACCCGGGCCTTGATCGAGCGGGCCTCGGTAACGCCCGAGGACGCCGGCTGTCAGACGCTGCTGGCCGAGCGGCTGGCCGCGGCCGGTTTCGGCATCGCCCATCTGCGCTTTGGCGAGGTCGACAACCTGTGGGCCTGGCACGGTGAGGCCGGCCCCACCCTGGCGCTGGTCGGGCACACCGACGTCGTTCCGCCCGGACCGCTCGATGACTGGCGATCACCGCCTTTCGAGCCAACGCTGCGCGACGGGATGCTGTATGGCCGCGGCGCCGCCGACATGAAAGCAGCGGTCGCTGCGCAATGTCTGGCCGCCGAGAGCTTCGTCCGGACGCATCCTGATCACCCGGGCCGGATCGCGCTGTGCTGGACCAGCGATGAGGAAGGCCCGGCCCATGACGGCATCAAGCGGGTGGTGGAGTGGCTGGCCGAGCGCGCACTCAAGATCGACTACGCGCTGATCGGCGAGCCGTCCTCTCATAATCGTTTTGGCGACCGGATTCGCAACGGCCGGCGCGGTTCACTGCATGGTTATCTTACGGTGCGTGGTCAGCAGGGTCATGTGGCCTACCCGCAACTGGCCCGCAATCCGATCCATCTGCTCGCTCCGGCACTGGCCGAGTTGGCCAACTTCGCTCCCGATAACGGCAACCACCACTTTCCGCCCAGCACCTTTCAGATCTACCAGATCCAGGCCGGCGCCGGCGCCAACAATGTGATCCCGGGCGAGTTGCAACTGGCGTTCAACTCGCGCTTTGGAACCGCCTCGAGCGTGGCCAGTATCGAGGCGGGCGTGCGCGAGTTGCTCGATCGCCATGGCCTGGACTTCGAGCTGCGCATGCGCCTGTCGAGTGCACCATTCCTGACCGCCGAGGGTGCCCTGCTCGACGCGGTGCAGGACAGTCTGCAGGCGGTCCTGGGTGAGCGTGCCGAGGCGGACACCGGCGGCGGCACCTCCGATGGCCGCTTTCTGGCCCCAGCCGGCGCGCAGGTGGTGGAACTCGGGCCGCTGAACGCGACGATCCACAAGGCGAACGAGTGCGTCCCGGTCGACTGTCTGGAACCGATGGTTCGGGTGTATGGCGCGGTCATCGAGCGGCTGCTGTTGGGGGTTCGAAGTAGCTGAAGCGAACAAGGCTGCGTCCGCCAGAGTAGGGAGTCGGGAGTCGGGAGTGCGCATCGGCTAGAGGTTCGCACGTGCTGTTGTTGCCGCACCTTGTCTGCCTGGCGAGCGTTATGGCTGCCTTTACTCCGCACGCCCTTGCCCTTACTCCCGACTCCCGACTCCCAACTCCCGACTTCGAGCCCCACTGGACACTTCACGCCAACCGGAAGCTTTTCAGCTATATTTGCGCGCCTGTATCGCACTTTCCGGCCTGCAAGGCCGACCTGACCAGCAATGTTCAGGCGCGATAGCTGATCGGCCGACAGCCCTGAGGGGAGGGTTGCACGGCGCACCAGATCCCCGTCGAGAACCGTGGCGATGCGAGCTGTGATCCTTTCCATATTGCTGTGGCTGCCGTTCGCGGTGGATGCGGAGCCGAGGCAGGAAGAGTCGGGGAAAGCAGGCGCGGACAGCCATTTCAGCGTCTGGGACGGGCAATTTCGGCTGCAACCGGAACTGCCCATCTGGCGCGCGCTGGGCGTGACCGCGCTGACCATCGAAGATGGCGCCGCCGCGGCCCCCGCAGCGCCGCTGCAACTGACCATCGCCAACACCAGCGCGCTCGAGTTCGCCGCGCCACATGGCAGCCTGCAGACCTTCACCGGTGGCCGGCTGCAACTGGAAGGAACGCTGATACTGCACCTCGGTGGCGAGACCCTGACGCTGAACTCACCTCAGTTGCGGCCGTCTGCCAGTGGTGCGCTGAATCTGAGTCTGACCGATCAGGACGGCGCCGAGTGGTTCGCACTCGACCACATGCATTTCAAGTTCAATCCGCTGTCAGACGAATTCCGCCTGTGGAACATCGATCTCCGGCTTGGGCCGGCGCTGGCGACGCTGCTTGGGAGGGAGGAGCATCTGGGCCACTATCTGGGCCAAGTGGAGATCGTCACCCGCTTCCAGCAGACCCGGGCCCTGGCGGCCGATCCCGAGTTCTGTCAGCCGGTCCGCTGGCCTGGCGTGCCGATTGACCCGGTCAACCCGGGAGGTGAGAAATACGAAGCCGACGTGGAGCTGATCGGCCTGAGCGGGTTTACCGTCAATCGTTGCAATACCGGCAACGAAAGCTGTGACGGGCCCGGTGGCCTCGACGCCCAGATGGTCATCACGCCGGCCGCCGAGTTGCGCAACAGCAACGCGCCCAACACCGCCTCGGTTCCGTGGTACGAGATGTTCAGCGGCAACTACGCGCCCTATGGCAACGACCAACATCCGTTCCTGATCTGGAACATCTACCGCATCGAAGCCGACGGTCGCTTGCTGCAGATTGCGCGTTCGGGCGTCAAGCACGCCTTCCTGACCGTCAACTCGGCCTGCCAGAGCTGCCCGAACACCCATCCGCAGAACAACTTTCATATCCTCTGGCCGAACTGTCGCGATACCTACGGCACCGGCGACAACGACACCAGCCGGCGGCTGGGTCCCCGCAGCGAGATCGCCCCCAACAGCGTGCGCTGGGGCCGCTGCGGCTCACTCCATGACCCAGGTTGTTTCGGGGTCAACAGCTTCCCACAGACCGGCCGCTTCGATCACCGAACCACGGTCACGGAATCGGAGCTGGACCTGAACCTGCACGTTGGGGCCAGCTACCAGTTTGAGGGCTGGTACCTGGTCCGCGAGGACGTCAACATCTACAACACGATGGGTGCGCGCAGCTTCGTCCCCAGCTACAGCAGTGGCTGGCTGCTTGGCAGTACAGGTCCCTACAGCCAGGGTCCCGTGATCGATCGCTGGGTCAATCCGGCTGGCACCGGCCTGAGCGAACGGAACCGCCTGCTGAGCACCAGCGAAGGGCAGCTCAAGGCGGCCGTGAAGGTCATCGAGATCGAACCAGGTCAGTTCCTCTATCACTACGCGGTCGCCAACTTCACCCTGGCGCGCGAGATCACCCAGGGCAGCGAGCCGAATCTGCGCCTGCTCTCGAACCGTGGCCTGAGCGCTGTCAGGCTGACACTGCCTGTAGATGCAACCCTCGAAGCGGTCCGCTTCCACGACGGCGACAACGATCCGGACAACGACTGGGCCCACCAACGCGTAGCCTCGACCCTTCGGTTCGACATGAGCGCGGGCAACCCGTTGAACTGGGGCAGCCTGTACAGTTTCAGCTTCCGTACCGATCGGGCCCCGTTGCCGGGTCAACTCCGCTTCGACATGGCCGAGCTGGGTGAGCCCGCCAGCCATGAGCTGACGCTGCTGGTCCCCAGTCTTGGTCCGGACGACATTTTCCGCGATGGTGCCGAAGGGCAGCCGTAACAAGGATTCTTTACGATCCTCTGGGCGATCCGGATGGGACATTCGCCGCGCCCGGCGCACTAGCTAATGATTCGAACTCACCGCGTCACCTCTGGGGGCTCCATCGATGCTGCTCGCCGAATGCCTGCTGCTGCTTGCGCTCGACCCCTTGAGTGGACGCATCAAGAATCAGCGAACCCTCGACCAGCGCGTACTCGGCGGCGCTCTGCTGCTCGAGTTGGTGACACTGCGCGAACTGCTGTCGAGTGACGGCAAGCTGGTTCTGCAACAGGACCTGCCTTCCTACCATCTGCTGGTCGAAGACGTGCACCAACGCCTGCGCGGGCGCACACCCGCCAGCGCGTTTGACACGCTGCGGCAGCGTGGCATTACCGTATCCGGGCTGGCCGACAGGCTGTTGCAGGGACTGGCTGATCGGGATGTGCTGCATCGTGACGGACGGCGCACCTTCTGGCTGTTCGGGCGACGCGATTATCCGGTCCGCTCGATGCAGGCCCATCATGACGCCCACGACTTGATCGAGCGCGGCCTTGGCGGTCCCGGCTTCGATCTCAAGGCCACGGCTTTTCTGATCCTGTTGCGCCGCAGCGGGCTGTGCAGCGACTTCGTCGAGTTGCCTCGCCAGGAAGCTATCGGCAAACGCCTGGGGCAGTTGCACCGCAGCCTGTACAGCCCGGACAGCGAGATTCCGGCATTGGACCAACCGGCCTTGCGGACGATGTGGGAGATTGGTGAAGCGCTCGAGGCCAGCGCCGGCTGATCGCGCCCGCGGGCCCTATAATGCGACGCGCCCCGGGCGGCAGGATCAGCCGTTCCGCTTGCGCCGCCGTGACAAGGAGTGTCAACGCCCATGCCTGTGAACCACCCATGCCTGTAAACCACTACAGCGCCGCGGACATCGAGGTCCTGCAAGGCCTTGAGCCGGTCCAGCGCCGACCCGGCATGTACACCGACACCACTCGGCCCAACCATCTGGCGCAGGAGGTAATCGACAACGCGGTCGATGAGGCGCTCGCCGGTCATGCGCGACGAATCAACGTCAAGTTGCACGACGATGGGTCGGTGGAAGTCGACGATGACGGCCGCGGCATGCCGGTAGACATCCACCCGGAGCATGGCGTGCCCGGGGTGGAGCTGATCCTGTGCCGGCTGCATGCCGGCGGCAAGTTCTCGAACCGCAACTACAGTTATTCCGGTGGCCTGCACGGGGTGGGCGTATCAGTCGTCAACGCCCTGTCGCTGCGGGTCGAAGTAACCATTCGCCGTGACGGTCAGGAGTACGCGATCAGCTTCCGCAATGGCGCGGTCGACGAAGCGCTGCGGGTCATCGGCACAGTCGGCAAGCGCAATACCGGCACGCGCCTGCGCTTCTGGCCCGATCCAAAGTACTTTGATTCACCACGAATCGCGGTCCCCCGGCTGAAGCATCTGATGCGCGCCAAGGCGGTCCTCTGTCGCGGCCTGGAGGTCGAACTGACCGAGGTCGGCGGCGAGCATACCCGCTGGTATTACGAGGACGGCCTGGCCGACTACCTGAAGGGTCTGCTCGAAGACCAGAGCGTGTTGCCGCCCGAGTTGTTCGTCGGTCGGATCGAGCGCGAAACGGCCAAGGTCGAATGGGCCCTGGCCTGGCTGCCGGAAGGCGAGCCCTTGCAGGAAAGTTATGTCAATCTCATCCCGACGCCACAGCACGGTACCCACGCCAACGGGCTACGCAGTGGGCTGACCGAAGCGCTGCGCGAATTCTGCGAGTTCCGCAGCCTGCTCCCGCGCGGACTGAAACTGGCCCCCGAAGACGTCTGGGACCGGCTCGCCTTCGTGCTCTCACTGATGCAGCAAGAGCCCCAGTTCTCCGGTCAGACCAAGGAGCGGCTGTCGTCGCGCACGGCCGCGCCATTTGTCCAGAGTGCCAGCCATGACAGCTTCAGCCTTTGGCTGAACCAGCATGTGGAACTGGGCGAGCGGATCGCCCAGCTGGCTATCGAGCGGGCCCAGCGACGGCTCAAGAGCGAACGCCAAATCGTACGCAAGAAGATCACCAGCGGCCCTGCCCTGCCCGGCAAACTGGCCGACTGCCAGAGTCAGGATCTGTCGCGCACCGAGTTGTTCCTGGTCGAAGGCGATTCGGCCGGCGGTTCGGCCAAGCAGGCACGTGACAAGGACTTCCAGGCGATCCTGCCGCTGCGCGGCAAGATCCTGAATACCTGGGAGGTTGATTCCGGCGCGGTGCTGGCCTCGCAGGAAGTGCACGACCTGGCCGTGGCGATCGGGCTGGATCCGGGCAAGGAGGATATTTCGGCTCTGCGCTATGGCAAGGTCATCCTGCTCGCCGACGCCGATTCAGATGGATTGCACATCTCCACCCTGCTGTCGGCGCTGTTCCTGCGCCACTTTCCGGCGCTGGTGCAAGCCGGCCATGTCTACGTTGCGATGCCTCCGCTGTTTCGAGTCGACATCGGCAAGCAGGTTCACTACTGCCTCGACGAAAGCGAGCGCAATGCGCTGCTGGAAAAGATCGAGCGCGAGCACATTCGTGGCCAGGTCAATGTCACCCGCTTCAAGGGTCTGGGTGAGATGAACCCCTCCCAGCTGCGCGAATCGACGATGCACCCCGATACCCGTCGGCTGGTGTTGCTGGATATCGGCCAGGACAATGAAGCCAGCGAGATGCTGGACATGCTGCTGGCGCGCAAGCGGGCCGGTGATCGACGTAGCTGGCTCGAAAGCAAGGGCGATCTGGCGGAGATCTGAGCCCGGTCACGCTTTATGCGTGAATGCGCATGCATTGAACACATTTGAGGCGTTACAATGCCTTCGTAAGAGATTGCTTGAATAGTGCTGCAGGCTTGGAACCTTTGGCCTTGAAAGCGGTCCAAGCTTGAGCAGTTGAGTTGGCGGCATCAGCTTTGGACGCCTTGCCGCAGTACATCTACGCAGCATTGCCATACATGGAGATCGGTCGGTGAGCTCGTGGTCCACGCTGAAACTCAGGCTCGGGGGCGCACTCGCGCTCGTTTGTGCCTGCAGCAGCGGGTTTGCGCAGCCTGCCCCGGGCTGGGAATACGCCGATATCGGCCTGCCCTCCCTGGTCCAGCAACAAGCTGTAGATGCCGACTGGGTCCCAGTGGTCTTGATGAATCGCAGCCAGAGCGGTCCGACACTGGCAACCGATGGGGTCTTGCTGGGCTTTCTGCAGATCCAGTCGACTCCCGAGCAATGGTCGGCGCCGTCCTATCGACGGGTGCAGGTGCAAGGGAAGGTTCCAGTCATCGATCGTCTCAGCCTCAAGGGCATGCTCGCCGGTAGCGAGTTTCGACCCTGTCTGGGCCTGATCACCCAGAATGATCTGGCACCACTACGTCCTGATCTATGCGAGAGCTTTGGCTGGTCGGCCGACAGCAATAGCAGTCACAGCGTGGGTGTAGGCGCGCAACTGGACCTGGAAAAGGGCTGGATAGGCGTGTCCCTGCAACACAGTGAAGGTCGCGATCTGGAACTGGTGGGTCCGGCCTTCAGCAGCTCGCCATTGCCGCAATCCTTCGATCTTCGCACCCCAAGTCACGCGCTGCTGCACAGCCCGCTGGCAAAGCACAATCGGAGTGTGGGCCTGGATTTGCAGGCGATGCTCGAACTGGACCCGGAAAGCCGGATCGGAATCGGCCTCGCGCTCGCCCGCGCCCAGTTGCATGGTGTCACCGGTGTCGCCCCGACGACGATGGATCAGGGCTCGCTCACCTTCACTGTCGAACAGGGCAATCTGGGCGCGGCACTGGGCACACGGGTGGTCGATCTACCCGGGCTGTCCGATTTCCTGCCCTGGGCGGGCCTGGATCTTGGGGTGTCATGGCGACTGCCGTGGCAGGGTGTAATCTCGGTGGGCGCGCAGAATCTGCTGCGCTATGGCACTCCGCCACCCAAGGGCCTGGACCCGGTCCTGGATGAAAGCGCCGAGTCCTTCGAACGGATTCCCTACGTCCGCTACCACCAGGACCTCTGAGCGATTCCACCCGGCTTGTGAGAGCGCGCCTTCGCTCTTCACAATTCGTCAGCTTGCGGCGACTCTGATATAAGCATGCGAGCTTTGACTCGGAGAGGCCTGTGGGCGAAATCGAGACGCAATTGGGAGTTCCAGCGGCGCTGATGCAGCGCTATCTCTCCAGCCTGCCGGAGAAGGAAGCGCAGCTGCGCTCCTTGTGGGAGTCGTTCCTCGCCGAGCCCAGCAGCGAGCGCCTGAGCGACCTGCGCTCCCTGCTGCACCGATTGGCCGGTTCCACCTCGATGTATGGGCTGGAAGGCCTGGGGCAGGAACTGCGGCAGCCCCTGCGTGCCGCCGACGCCATCCTCGACAGCAATGACGAATCCGCCCACGACGCGCTGTCGAACGGCATGAAGGCGGTCTTCGAACGCTGGAACGCCGTCAACCGCGATACACAAGCCCATCTGAGCCAGACGGGCTAGCCGGAAGTTTCATGAACCTGCTACTGCGGCGCCGTTCGGGCTAGCTACAACGAGCCAGCGTATGGACCAGTACATGTTCGGCAATTGGCTTGCCCATGAAGGCCTGCGCGCCGGCATTCAGACTGAGCGCCTGGACATGTTGACTGCGATCTGCTGACATCCCGATCACGATCGCATCCGGCCAGCGCAGCCGCGCTCTTTCGATCACCTTCAGGCCCGACAGCTCGGCGTCCAGGCTCAAGTCGACGATGACCAGCCCGGGAACCTCATCAGCGGATTCTTGCCAAGCTTGCCACACTTCGGTGCTCCAACCCAGGCGCTCCAGATAGACCGCTAGCAACAGTCCCAGATCCGAATCATCATCGATCACCAGCGCACGCCCGGACAGGTCCGGTTCGAGCGGCCGCGGCAGTCCGGTCGAACTCGGCCCTGAGTCGGCCGACCTCTCGGCTGCGCCCTTGCCGGGCAAGCTTGCTGCCGACTGTGGCGGTTCGATGAGCCGTCGCCTGCGGCCAGACACGGCTGCCCGCGGCGCCGCGATGTCGAACTCGAAGCGACTACCCAGGCCGACCACTGAATGCACGCGCAGATGCGTGCCCATGTGGCTCAGGATCTGCCGCACGATGCTCAAGCCCAGACCGGTCCCGCGCACCCCCGACTTGAAGCGCTGATACTCACCGAACAGTATCGACTGTTGGGCCGCACTCAAGCCTGCGCCGGTGTCGCTGACCCGCACCGAGATGCGTTCGGCAACCCAGCTCATCTGCAGCGTGATCGATCCATGCAGGGTGAACTTGAACGCATTGCTGATCAAATTGAACAGCAACTGGCGCAATCGCAGCGCGTCGATTTCCACCAGTCCGGGCGGCGCCGGCTCCAGTGCGACCTGCCAGAGCAGGCCACGCTCGACCGCCGCCTGCTCGAACAGATCGCGTACGTCGGCACACAGCTCGACCAGATCACACGGTGCCGGATGCAACTCGAACTGATGGTTCTCCAGCCGTGCCTGATCGAGTACCGACTCGACCAATTGGTGCAGATACTCCACACCGCGCCGGATGCTCTGCAGGCTGCGCAGCCGCTCGGCCGTGGGTCGGTGCTCGTCATGCAGCAAGTCGACGTGCCCAAGCACCGTGCTGATCGGCGTGCCGAAGTCGTGCGCGAAGCGGCGCACGAAACCCTCTTGCAGGCGCTGTGCCTCGGACAACTCATGGAAGCGCCGCGCCAGTGCCTCGTGCTCGCTTCCGAGGCGCCGCCAGCGCCCCTCCAGACGCTGGTGTGCCAGCTGCGCCTCATGCGATCCCTGCTGCACGCGCTGCGCTCGCGCATGCGCCTGACTGCGATCGAGCAACAGCAAAAGACGGGCGCCGTCGACGATCACCTGGTGCACATCGCAAGGACAGCCGGCACCGATCTGTAGATCTTCCAGCACCAGGCCGACGGCGTGCTCGTCCTGACCGATCAACACTTCGGCCATGACGACCCCGGCGGCAGCTCCGGCGGGCAGGCCGAAGTGCTCTGGGTCGCCATAAAGTAGACCGCCCAAGTCGCCGGACAGGTCCAGGCACAGCACACACTCGCGCTGCGACAGCAGACTGAGCAGATAGTCGGCGATCGCTGCGGGTACGTAGTCGGCGATTTTTGACGGGTCGGTCATCAGCGCCGATTGTAGCCAGCCCGAGGCCAAACTGGGGCCGAGGGGTGCGATTCAAACTGATGCAGAAGCTGCGCTCGTCAACACCGAATTCTCTGCCGCCAGGGAGCTCACCTCGGGGTCGGGGTCGGAATCGGTAACGGAATCGATCCTTGCCCGGCGTATCCGGCTGCTTCTTCGTGAAGCTTGTTGCCACGCCGCCCTGCGTTGTCAGTATTGCCACGAGCTAATCGAGTGTGGCCGTACACCCTGGCGACGTTGCTGATGACTGCCCGGCACACGGCTAGTCGTTGGGTGGCCAAACCCCACGCCGCTCACGATTCCGATTCCGACCCCGACCCCGACTCCCCGCTTCACATCGCTGCATCAGTTTGAATCGCGCCCGGTGCAGACCGCTCACTCCTGGGCCCTGGGCCCTGGACCCTGGGCCCTGGGCCCTGGGCCCTGGACCCTGGGCCCTGGACCCTGGGCCCTGGACCCTGGGCCCTGGGCCCTGAGCCCTACTCGCCCTCCGCAACCCGAATCATCACCCGGCGGTGGCCGGCGTCGGCGTGGGCGACGACTCGGG
>JBGTIE010000332.1:0-3087 GCA_041745855.1 Lysobacterales bacterium
GCGAGTGGCCGTCAGTGGCCGGTTGGAATGCGGGCACGCGCTGCCCGTGACGCGCCTGGCGCGTCGGCAAAAATGAGTGGTGTGGGTGTGCGCCGGTCGGGTCGGCGGCGCGGCGACTGCTAGCCCGGATGTTTCATGAAACTACGTCGCGAGGCCGCCGAGGGCGCGTCGTGGTGTGGTTCGCGGACCGTTTGGCGGTGAAGGCGTAGTGTGCTCTACGTTGAGCCGACAAACGGGAGCAAACCGCGCCACGATGGGATGATCGGCGGCCGCAGTAGGTTTAGGAAACATCCGGGCTACGGTCCCGAGGGCTCACGTCGCAATGCGTGATAGGCCAGCATGCCAAGCCCGGCCGAGCCGATGAGCAGACCGAAGGCGGAGGGGTCCTCGACACCCAGGTTGAACAGGTCGATCAGGCCCAGGGACAGCCCCATGGTGGTCAGTACCATGCCCCACTTCAGCGCCGAGTCGCGGCGCATCGTTTCGTCGGCGCGGACCAGCGAGCGCACCAGTTCTTCGTTGGCATGAGTCTCCGCCAGACGCCGGCGCAACCGCGCCTCGACCACGATGCGGATC
Organism: Lysobacterales bacterium; assembly: GCA_041745855.1. Classification (GTDB taxonomy): domain Bacteria; phylum Pseudomonadota; class Gammaproteobacteria; order Xanthomonadales; family SZUA-5; genus JAWLAT01. The sequence continues at coordinate 577 of JBGTIE010000332.1, forward strand.
ACCACCACGATGCAAAGGGCGAAGAAAAACGGGATCAGAATTGCAAGGATATCGAACATGGAAAGGCTCCTGCGAATGACGTTTCGGCGGTGGCGTCATTGCCACTTGAGGAGTTGGAGTCCTCGACGGCGCGTCCGGTTGCAGCCGATCCTGTCCGTGCCAGTTGCAACCGATGTCCCGCTGATGGCGTCTGACTCTGCATGAGTGAGGATCGATGGATCGTGGAGGCAGCGCTGGCCCGCCGGCCCGGCGCGTTTGAGGCGCTGGTTCGCAGCCACGAAAAGGTTGTCTGGCATCTGCTGCTGCGGATGGTGCCGCGGCGCGAGGTGGCCGAGGAGCTGTGCCAGGAGGTGTTCCTGAAGGTGTTTCAGCAATTGCACCGCTTTCGGTTCGAGAGTGCCCTGGGCACCTGGATCGGCCGCATCGCGTTCTCGGTGGCCAGCCGCCATCTGCGCCGCAAGCAGCTGCCGCTGGTCGAATCCGCAGCCGTCGATGACGATGACTCGGCCGATCCGTTCGCACAACTCGCCGATGATATGGACCTGCAGCAGGCATTCGAGGCGGCCGACGACAGCGCCAGGCTCGCTGCTGCAATTGAGCGCCTGCCTGCGCTGCAGCGTGCCGTGGTGACGCTGTTTCATCTGGAAGAGCTTCCGATTGCCGAGATTGCGACGATCACCGACATGCCTGAAGGCACCATCAAGAGCCACCTGTTCCGCGCCCGGCGCTCCCTGCGCCATTGGCTGCAATGAGGAGCCAGTAGAGATGACCGCGCAACACGACAAGCAACTCGAGGCACGCATCCAGGCGGCAGCCGAAGGCGTTGGAATACCTTCGGACCTGCCGGCTGCTGAGGTGGAGGCCTATCGAAGAATGTACCGCGCGATTCGCCAGACGCCGCTGCCAGCACTGGCCCCCGACTTCGCCTGCCGGCTGGAACAGCTGACGCGCGATTTACCCGAGCAGGCCGCGGTGGAGATCTGGATCCTGCGCGGCCTCGGTGCATTGCTGCTGGTGGCGATGGCAAGCCTTGCGCCGGCCCTGCTGCAGGTCGTTGCCGCGGCTGCGGCAAAGGCCACGCTATTGCCCTGGCCGCTGCTGCTGGGAAGCTGCGCGGCACTGTTCTTCGCCGGCGCCGTGGACCGAATCGCGTTGGTGCGGCGATAAGGGAGGAGCGCGATCGACACGCCGAAGCTTGCTGGTGCATCGGCGAAGCGAGGCCGCACAGAAGCGCGCCCGCGAGCGTCGACCCTGCTTGTCGGTCCAGCGCGCCCGATACAGATCAGTCAGCGCCAGTCGCATCAGAAAGTCGCGCAATGGCGCAGGGTAAAGCACGCACGCGTCGTAGATGACGGTGAAATTGGAACTCATTCACTCGTATCCCATCCGGAGCGCCTGCGCTTGCTCTGTGAGCGCATTGAGGGCCTCGGCGCGCTTTGCGTCGATTTGTTCCTTGTAGGTGACCACGTCCTGGTAACGGACACGGCGGTGCGTACCGGTCTTGTGGAACGGAATATCACCTCCCTCCAGCAACTGCACCAGAAACGGCCGCGAGACGTTGAGCACGTCGGCTGCCTCCTGGGTAGTCAGTTCGGCGTGGATCGGGATGATGCTGACCGCGTTGCCCTCACCGATCTCGGTCAGAACATCGACCAGCAGGCGCAGTGCCGAGACCGGGACCTGGACCGGGTGCGACGTGCCCTTATCGTCAACGATTTCTATCTGCTGGGTTTCCGCGCGGGTCTGCAAGTACACAGACAAGGCCCGGCCGCTCTCGCGGGCAACGGCAACTTCTTCGGCCGTCGGCAGGGGACGGGAAGCAGTGATGGTGGTCATGGCGGCCTCCTGGAGGGCCTCAATCGGCGCTAGGACTCAGAGATTAATCGAAATAAACGAAACTCACAACATTCGAAGCGAATTACCTCGTAACTGTGCGCTTTCGCCCGATCGGCTTTTGGCGCTGCGACGCGTGGCCACCATCGAGAGTATCGGCTCGTCCACCAGGATCGAGGGCAGCCGGCTTTCTGACCGCGAGGTGGCGCAGCTGCTGCAGAATCTGCAGATCAAGTCCTTCGCCAGCCGTGACGAGCAGGAGGTCGCTGGCTACGCCGAGCTGATGGATCTGGTGTACGCGTCCTGGCGTGACATTCCGTTCCGCGAGAACCACATCCTTCAATTGCATCAGGTCCTGCTGCGTTACAGCGAGAAGGATGACCGACATCGCGGCCGCTACAAGACCAGTTCAAACAGCGTCGCCGCCTTTGACGAGACTGGCAAACAGTTAGCCCGGATATTTCATGAACCTGCTACTGCGGCCGTCGATCATCCCGCCGTGGCGCGGTCTGCTCCCGTTTGTCAGCTCAACGTAGGGCAAACTACGCCTTCACTGCCAAACGGTCCGCGGACCGCACCACGACGCGCCCTCGACGGCCTCGCTACGCACGTTCGTGAAACATCCGGGCCAGGCATCGTATTTCAGACGGCCTCGCCTTTTGACACGCCGCGTCTGAT
>JBGTIE010000333.1:0-5653 GCA_041745855.1 Lysobacterales bacterium
GCGCAGCAGGCCGAACGCATCAAATCCTGGCTGGCGCAGGACGGCAAGATCGCCAACATGCGCGAGCGCTTGGCGTCGGTCAGCGAGTTCCATGTAGGCCGTTGTACCCGATCGGCGCGGGCGTAGGGCAAACGACGCAAGGCCGCGTCCGATCGGGTTCAGCGGCGCTCTTGCTTCGGAAAGAACGAGGCGACCGAGGGCACCCGCTGGGACCCGCGATCAACCTGGCGGCGACAATCGGACAATTCGGCGCGGGTCACAGCGGCCTGCTTCCTTCGAGCTGCGCATCCGCGAGACCGCGCGCAAGCTCGGCAGCGGCGGCGATCAGATCGAAGCGGTCGTCGGCGTCCCCGGCCCCGGATCGCTTTCGATCAGCATCGCCCAGTACCTCAACCTGGTCGACTGGACCGGCCGGCAGATGCATCCCGGCAAGCGCGGCAAGATCGATCCCGAGCGGCCACGGATACTCGACCGACTCGGCCTGACTGATCGCAGCTGGACCACACAGGTCAAGGCGACCGAGAGCGACTTCTACCGCGTCATCGGCGCGGCCGAATCGATCATCGACTACGCGATGCGGGCGGGCCAGCATTGGTTTCAGGGGCTTGGCGTAGCGCGCGAACTCTGCAAGATGAGATCGAAACCGGGCTGACGAGTCCGGAAACCCCTTGAACCCCCCGCCAGCGATCGGTTGGCGGGCAGGCGTGGCGGAAAGCAACTTCAAGCCGCCGAAAAGTGCGCGATCGGCGCCAGTCAGACACCGCAACAGCCTCGAAGACCCCAAAACCGCATCGAAACGGACGGAAAGCGGCGACGGAAAGTTCGGGGAAAGTTCGTGTGTCCCAGGTTCTGACTCAGGTTCTGACTTCCGGAAACCCCGTGAAAGCCCCGCCAGCCAATGGGTTGACGGGCAGGCGTGGCGGGAATCAGCAGAAATCGCGCCTGAGACGACGAAGAACGACCCATCCGCGCCTCCGCAGCATCGCAAACCGCCAGAGACACCCTAGATCACACCGCATGCCGCTCATTCGCGCCGGTCATCGCAGATTGCTCTGAAAAATTTTCGCGCCGAAGCCGCCGATCTCGGTCGTCGGCTGATTCGGATTCGGGTTCTCAGGCCGGGCTGGGTGGCTTCCATCGCTCATCCAGCAGCTTGGCCACACCGGGCCCTGCAGCCTGCGCCGGCATCATGCCGTGTCGCAGCGGATTGTCGATTCTCGCTTGCGTGATGGACACCGGCCACATAATGTTTGCGCGCAACGGCAGGGGCCGCCAATCAGGGGAGTAAGCATGTGCTATCGGCAGTGGCTAATGCACAGCATGCGCCTCGCGGTCTGGTTCTGCCTAGGCACCGCGATGGTCAGCGCGGCCGAGCAGCCGCGTTTTCAGGATAGTGCTGGCAAGGTATTGGAATCGCTGCCGCTGCAGTTTACCGAGGCCGACGTCCAGATCACTCACGGCATCGCCGCGGTCAAGCTGACTCAGACCTTTGCCAATCGTGCAACTGCGCCGATCGAGGCGGTCTATCTGTTCCCGGGCTCGGCCACCGCCACAGTGCGCGGGCTGAGCATGACGGTCGGTGATCGCCGAGTACAGGCGCAGATCAAGAAGCTCGGCGCGGCCCAGCAGACTTACGACTCTGCCAAGCAGCAGGGCAAGACCGCGAGTTTGCTCAAGGAAGTGCAGTTGGGCACCTACGAGCTGAATGTTGCCAACATCCTTCCGGGCGATCAGATCAAGGTCGAAGTGGACTACGTCGAGCTGATTACCCCCGATGACGGTGAGTACTCACTGGTGTTGCCTAACACCTTCGGCGCCACCCGCGCTGGTGAGCATCGCTCGGATGGGCAAACCGCACCGCGAATGAGTGCCGACAGCGACGCGGTGGTCATGGACGCGTATTTCGTCTCTGCACGCGTCGCTTCGGGAGTGCCGATCGCCGATGCCAGCAGCCCTAGCCACCGAGTGATCAGCACGCGCCTGTCGCCCCATGAATTCGAGATTCTGCTCGATCCTTCGGACCGCCGAGCGCTCAATCGTGACTTTGAATTGGTCTACCGGCTGAGTGGAGACGAGGTGCAGTCCGGCTTGTCGCTGTATGAGCGCGACGGCCAGGGCTGGTTCCTGTGGACCATGGATGCGCCCAAGGATGTCGTCAGCGGGATGATTCCGCCGCGCGAATTTGTGTTTGTGCTCGATGTTTCAGGCTCGATGCACGGTCAGCCGCTGAACACGGCGAAGGAACTGATGCGCGCGCTGGCGGGGGTGCTTCGGCCCACTGATTACCTCAATGCGATCACCTTCGCCGGCAAGTCCGAGTTGATGTCCGAGCAATCACTGGGCGCCACTCAAGCGACGGTGGATCGCTTGCTGCAGTTTGTCGACCAGTCCAGCGCGGGCGGCTATACCGAACTGGAGCCTGCGCTGGTACAAGCCTTCGGGTTGCCCGACGTCGCTGCCGCGCGGACCGTGGTGATCGTCACCGACGGGGCAATCTCGGCCAGCGGCTCGGCCAAGTTGATCGCTGATTTCAACGGCGGCATCGGCACGTTTGTCTTTGGCGTCGGCGGATCCTTGGACCGGTCAGTGCTGACCAGCCTGGCCAGCGCCGGTCACAGCGCACCCTTTATGGTGACCAGTGGACGCGAAGATGATGATGCACTGCAAAAGTTTCGCGCCTACGTTGATCGCCCGCTGCTCAGCCTGGTGACCTTGGACTTCCCAGGCATGGCGGTGGAAGAGATGCATCCACAGATCGTTCCGATGCTCTATGCGGCACGCCCGCTAACCGTGGTTGGACGCTATCAGCCGCCGGCCAGCGGCAAGGTAATTGTGCGGGGCGTTGGCGCCAGAGGCGTATTTGAGCAGCAGGTCGAGATCGGCGCCCATCGACCCGATCCACGGGCGGACGCGCTGGCCTTCGTTTGGGCCCGGCGGGAGATTGATGGTCTGCTGCTCGATGGGATGGATGAACACCGCCGCGAGATTGAACAGATTGGTCTGGACTACGCGGTGCTGACGCCCTTCACCGCTTTTGTCGCGGTCGATCAGGTGGTACGCCGCGACGGCAAGGAGTTGCACGCCGTGCAACAACCTACCGCGGAGCGAGTAGCGGTTGAATCCGCATCGGTCGGTTCCGCTTGGGCTATCCCCCCGTCGGCGCCACCGATGCTGGAGGTTATCGACCTGCGTGGCGTTAACTTCGACTCCAACAAGTGCATTCTGCGTCCTGACGCAGTGACCATCCTCAATGAGGCGGTAAGCTTGCTGAAGCGCAGGAATATTCGCGTGGAAGTGGCTGGTCACAGCGACTCGAGCGGCACCGAACGACACAACCAGACGCTGTCTGAGTGTCGCGCCCGGGTCGTGGCCGACTACCTGCTCAAGCATGGTGTCCCCAACAACGCGATTGCCTCGGTGACCAGCTACGGCGCGTCCCGTCCGATCGATACCAACGAGACTCCCGAGGGTCGTGCACGCAACCGCCGCACGGAGTTGATGGTGGTCCATTGACGTCAGGGTAAGGTTATCGCGTCATCGGCGCGGCCGAATGGATCATCGACTACGCGATGCGGGCGGGCCAGCATTGGTTTCAGGGGCTTGGCGTAGCGCGCGAACTCTGCAAGCTGAGATCGAAACCGGGCTGACTAGTCCGGAAACCCCTTGAACGCCCCGCCAGCGATCGGTTGGCGGGCAGACGTGGCGGAAAGCAGCTTCAATCCGGCGAAAAGCACCCTATCGGCGTCGGTCAGACACCGCAACAGCCTCGAAGACCCAAGATCAGCATCGAAAGGACCGGAAAACGGCGGCCAGCTCGGCTGGCTCGGGAAAGTTCGGGGAAAGTTCGTGTGTCCCCGGTTCCGTGTGTCCCCGGTTCCGTCTTCTCGCCCCGCCAGCGATCGGTTGGCGGGCAGGCGTGGCGGAAAGCAACTTCAATCCGGCAAAATGACCCTATCGGCGTCGGTCAGACACCGCAACAGCCTCGAAGACCCAAGATCAGCATCGAAACGGCCGGAAAACGGCGGCCAGCACGGATGGCTCGGGAAAGTTCGTGTGTCCCCGGTTCTCTCCGTGGTGGCTAACGTTTGACATGAGGGGTGACCGACCGACGCCGCCGGTTGGGCATCCCCTCGGTGGAAGGGTTAGGCATCTTTCTCAGTCGTGATCGTTCATGTACGAAGTGCCTACACGACAGGAACGTACAGCTTGATGTTGTACTGGTTGTCGATAAGCGCGAGCTTTCCGCACTTCTGGCATTCGGCAACCGTGTGACTCTCCGATACCAGGCGGTCGACGCGCTGCGCGCTCGATTCCGGTTCCTCGGCATCAAGCAATTCCTCCGGCACAAGCAGCCGAAGTCCGTGACCACTAAAGAGGTTGGTGGGTACGACCTCCCCACATTCGCAGGTGTATTTGCTTGCCATGGTTGAACCTCACATGCTGGGCCTTCTCGGAGGTCTCTCAAGATACCTACTGCCATGTTAAGCCGCCGCACGACAAAGTTTGTGGTGGGACGGTCGACGGCCTGAACATCTAGTTGGGGTTCCCTTTTATCAGATTCCAAGCCTTTGCATGCGGTTTCAGTCGGTCACCGGTCATAAAATGCCTCGTTTTGAACATCCATTTCAGCGACTTCAATCGCTCTCTTCAATTCGGAAAGAGGCATTACGAGGTCTCGATCCGATAAATGTATAGCTACTTGAATTTCTCCCGACGCGACTCTTCTAAACGAAAGTATAGGCTCGTAATTAGCCGCGGCGCCCGGCGATCTTTCCCGGGTTACTTCCAAGTGCATTCCATCGCCCGTCGCAGAGAACGTCTGAAGTGCGACACTTGCAAGGAATTCAGGATTTTGTAGGTGCACGGAGTACGTCTCCTAATTGCATTCTTAGAAGGCCGGGAAACCCGGGGACACACAAACTCCCGCGCTCCACTCGTAAGCCGATTCCTACGCCATCTGCCGGCAAAGTCTGACGACCATTGCCGCCATCGGCTTACAGACATCGGTCCCAACGAGCCCCAAGCTGTGGGTATGACCACGGCCCGCTCCACCATCGTACCGCCAGGCTCCAACGGCTACTACCACTGCGTCTCGCGCTGTGTGCGCCGGTCGTTCCTGTGTGGTTTCGACAGGCTGACTGGAAAGAACTTCGATCACCGCCGCGAATGGATCGTCGAGCGGATGAACGAACTGGCGCAGATCTATGCGGTGCGGGTGCTGGCCTTCTCGGCGATGAGCAATCATATGCACCTGGCGTTGCACTTCGATCCGGCTTGGGTCGAAGCGTGGACCGATCAGGAGGTCGCCGAGCGCTGGAACCGATTGTTTCCCAAAGCGAAGATGACCGAGGCGCAGCAGGCCGATCGCATCCAGGCCTGGCTTACGCAGGACGGAAAGATCGCCAACATGCGTGAACGGCTGGCGTCGGTCAGCGAGTTCATGAAGTACCTCTCGCAGCCGATCGCCCTTCGCGCCAACATCGAGGACGACTGCAAGGGAAAGTTCTGGGAGAGCCGCTTCAAGTGCCAGCGCCTGCTGGATGAAGCGGCTGTGCTGTCAGCCATGGTTTATGTCGATCTGAACCCCGTCCGCGCCACGATGGCCAAGGACCTGGAAGATAGCGACTACACCTCCATCCAGAAGCGTATCCGC
>JBGTIE010000334.1:0-17862 GCA_041745855.1 Lysobacterales bacterium
GCCTCGGGCGTCGACCCAGCCGCGCGGATTGTCGACGAGGAAGTCGCGCAGGCCGCGCAGCACCGGTGCCGGCGGGTGGTAGATGCCGGCACCGAAGAAGCAGCCGCCCGGATCGATATGCAGATACAGCACCGGACCGCCCTCGGTCCGCCGAGGTGCTTGATCACGGCACCGGCGTGGGTCTTGTAGGGCCGCTTGTCGTTGGAGAAGCGGGTGTCGCGATGGATCCGGAACAGTGATCCGCCCATCGGCTTGGGATTCGGGATGAAGTGGGGGCAGGGTGGCAGCCAGTATCGGCCCCAGATCGGTCAGCAGGCGCAGAAAGGGTTGCCGCAGCTTCGCCTCGTAGTCCTTCCTGTGCGCCGCAAACCAGTCGCGATCGTTGTTGGCGGCCAGATCCCGCAGGAAGTCGAAGCTGGCCGCGCTGAAGTAGTTGCTTGCTTCGGAGGTGCTCATACGGGAGTGCCTTTGCTGCCTGATCACATCATTGTATGAGTCAACAACACCCCGGCTCCGAGCCAGTCCGCCATCAATCACGACAGGCTCAATACTGCGGCCCTTCCTGACCCCTCAGCCCTCCGCCCTCAGCCCTGATCTAAGCAGAGCGCGCGCCAACCTCGCTAGCGGCCTACAACGTCCGCGCAAAAAACCGATTGCAGCCAAAGTGCCCGGTGTTGCCGAGTGGACCCTCCAGGGGCTTGAAGCCCGCCTTCAGATACAGCTTCTGTGCCTGGTCCATGCCGTCCAGAGTTTCCAGATACATCCGCCGGTACCCGAACTCGCGCGCCGCCTGCAGGCACAACGCAATAAGCCGGCGGCCGACGCCGAAACCGCGCAGGCGTGGCAGCAGGTACATCTTGCGCAGTTCGCAGGTGTGCACGTCGGCGCCGATGAGTTCGGCTACGCCGGCGCCGCCCAACACCTCGCCTCGATGGCTGACGACGAAATAGGCCTGACGCTGACTACCATACGCGGCCGACATCGCGGCGACCTCCGGATCATGAATCGCAAAACCCGGCCCGTCGGCGCCGAACTCCGGCATCACCGTACGAATGACCCGGGCCACGCCGGGGTCGTCGTTTGGGGTGATGGGCCGGATCTCGAACAGCGGCGCGACGCTGAGCATCGATTCGTTGGCCGGCCGGAGCAACTCGGCCGCCTGCGCCGCATCGCCGCGCAGCCACTGGCCATAGTGGGCCGGCTCGATGATCACCGGCATGCGATCGTGGATCGGTGCGACCAATGCATTGGCGCTGGTGGTCAGGATCGTCAGCGTGAGCAGATTCTCACCATCCGGATCGCGCCAGCGCTCCCACAATCCGGCCAGACCAAGGGCACCTTCGCTGGCGGCAAACTCGATCGGCTGCTTGACGCCGTCAGTGGTCTGCCATTCGTAGAAGCCGGAGGCGGGAACCAGGCAGCGGCGTTGCTTGAAGGCACTGCGGAAGGCCGGCTTCTCCGCCGCGGTTTCGGAGCGGGCATTGATCATCTTGTAGCCGATCTTGCTGTCCTTGGCCCAGGATGGGACCAGCCCCCAGCGCGCTTCGAAGACTTCGTTGCGCTCGCCTTCGCTGCGCACCGCGCTGACCTGCTGGCTCGGTTTGATGTTGTAGCGCGCCGGATAGACCGGGTACTTGTGCACCTGAAACTGCGTTTGCAGCAGTTCGGGCAGGGTGTCCAGAAAATAGCGTCCGCACATGCATAGGGTCCTTGCAGCAGGAGAGAGCTTGGTTGGGCAACCGGGATGGGTTGATCTTGGTGTCAGCGAGTACCCCTCGGGGTCGGAATCGGTATCGGAATCGGAATCGATCTTTACCCGGCGTACCCGGGCTCCTCCTCGTGAACTGTGTAGCCACGCCAATAGCTTCATCAGCATCGCCACGATCATGTCGACCGACGGTACGCCCAGCCGACGTCGTCGATGGCTGCCCGGCACACGGCTCGCTCTTGGCCGAAACCCATGTCGTTGCCCTTGCTTCCGATTCCGATTCCGACCCCGACCCCGATCTCACACGACTGATCCCCAACGCGCTCCGATGAAACAAGAACGCCATACGCCCGTTATGAGCGTGACATAATGGGATATCCGAGTCCCGTGTCACAAGGTTGGGCGAATCGCCCAGGGACCGGCCGTCTAGGGAAGGGAGACGCATCGTGAAGCAAAGCAGGTTCTTTCGTCGTTCACTGTTGGCGCTGGGTCTGGCCGGCGTTCTGGCCGTACCGGCCGCACATTCGCAAACCATTGAACTGCAAGGTCCGGGGCTGAAGGCGCCTGGCAGTATCAGTATCGATCCCGAAGGCGTACCGACGATTCTGGCCGCCAACGATTTCGACGCGGCCTGGTTGCTCGGCTATGCGCATGCCCGCGCGCGCTTCTTCCAGATGGATTTCAGTCGTCGCGCTGGCAGCGGCACGGTCGCCGAACTGGTGGGTAGCGCCGGGCTGGCCAATGACGTGCAGATCCGCAACCTTGGCCTGCGCCGGGCGGCCTGGGCGACCTATGTTGCCCTCGGTGCCGAAGGACGCGGCGTGCTCAAGGCCTATGCCGATGGCGTCAATGCGTGGCTGCTGAGCAGTCCGCTGCCGCCCGAATATGCCGGTCTGGAGATCAGTCGTGCCCAGCCATGGACGCCGGTCGACAGTCTGGTGATTGCCAAGATTCTGGCTTTCCAGCTGTCTTTCGACCTGGATATCGCGCCCACGCTCACGCTGGCGGGCTATCAGGCGGCCGGTCAGGCGGCAGGCTTCAACGGCACCGCCCTGTATTTCGAGGACACCCACCGCTCGGCCCCGGGGGATGACCGCATCTCCATTCCCGGTTTCCTCGGCAAGGCTGGCTTCCAGACCGATACCTCCAAGAGCCTGAGTGACAATGCGCCAGTCATCGACCCTGACCTGGTGCGGCTGGCCAGCCAGTACAAGGAAGAGATCAAGGACCATCCGCTGATCGGACCGTCGCTGCTGATGCGCGAAGGCCGCGGTGGCAGCAACTGGTGGATCATCGGCGGCCAGCACACCGCCAGCGGTAGCCCCATTCTTGCCAATGACCCGCATCTGGCCCTGAACACGCCGGCGACCTTCATCGAGACGCATATCACCAGCACCGATTCGCGCTTCAGCGAACCGATGAACGTGGTCGGCGCCTCGGTGCCCGGTACGCCGGTCAACATCCTGGGTTGCACCGATTTCCACTGCTGGGGCCTGACCGTCAATCCTCTGGACGTGACCGATACCTATCAGGAACGGCTGCGCCTGAATACCTACGGCCTGCCCAGCCACACGATCTACCAGGGCCGGCTTGAGCCAGTGGTGCTGGTGTTCCAGAGCTACTTCGCCAACAACGTCGGCGACGGCAACATGGACAACCTGAGCCGTGTCAACAGCATCGGTTATCTCAATGGTGCCGCCACCGTGCTGGTACCGCGGCGCAATTTCGGTCCGATCGTCAGCATCGATGCGGCCAGCAGCACCGGCCTGTCGGTGCAGTACACCGGCTGGGGTCCGACCTTCGAGTTGGAAGCCTTCCGTAACATCGCGCGGGCACGCAATCTGGCCCAGTTCCGGGAAGCGCTGACCTTCTTCGACGTCGGTTCGCAGAACTTCGCCTACGCCGACAAGGAAGGCAACATCGCCTACTACACCGCCGCCGAGGCGCCGATCCGCGACGATCTGCAGAACCTGCAGACTGCCGACGGCGGCCGCCCGCCATTCCTGATCCGTGATGGTTCCGGCACGCTGCGGCATGAATGGCTGCCAGTACAGAATCGGCAGCAGAATCAGGCGGTGCCCTTCGAGGTGCTGCCGCTTAACGAGATGCCGCAGATCGTCAATCCGGCCAGCGGCTACATCGCCAATGCCAACAACGATCCAGTCGGCAACACGCTGGACAACAACCCGCTCAATCAGCTGCGTCCAGGTGGTGGTCTGTATTATCTGGACCGGGGCTATTCCGCCTACCGGATGGGCCGGGTGGACCGAATGATCCAGTCGGCGATTGCTTCGGGCGTGCCAATTACGCCAAACATGGTCAAGGCGATGCAGGCCAACAACCAGCCGCTGGATGCGGAGTTGCTGACGCCGTTTCTGCTCGAGGCCGGCAGCAACGCACTGGCGAGCGGCGCCTGGCCGCAATTGGCCGCACTGGGATCGGATCCGGCGGTGCAGGCCGCCCTGGTGCGTCTGGCCGAGTGGGACTTCTCCACCCCGACCGGTATCGACCAGGGTTTCGATCCGTTCCAGGCCCCCGGTTTACCGACGCCGGCCAGCGAGATCACCAACTCGACCGCGGCGACCGTATTTGCCGGCTGGCGCACCAAGGCGATCAACAACATCGTCGATGCAACGCTGGGTCGGGTGGGATTGGGCAGTGCGCTGCCAGGCAGCGAGGAGTCCGCCCGCACGCTGAAGAACCTGCTCGACAACTTCGGTACGCGGTCTGGTGTCGGCGCATCCGGACTCAACTTCTTCGTCGTCAGCGGCGCGCCCAATGCCGCTTCGGCCCGGGACTTCCTGCTGCTCAAGAGCGTCAAGGATGCGCTCGACATGTTCGCCTCGAATGAGTTCGCGCCAGCGTTCGCCAATTCGACCAACATCGACGATTACCGTTGGGGACTGCTCCACCGCATCGTCTTCGATCATCCGCTGGGCAGTCAGGCACCGGTCTTCAACATTCCGGGTCCGAACCCGTTCCCGATCTTCGACGTCGGTCCGGACCTGCCGGGCGTGGCTCGCCCTGGTGGCTACGAGGTGGTGGATGCGTCGAGCCACTCGATCCGCGCCGATCGCCTGAACTCGTTCATGTTCGGCAGCGGCCCGAATCGGCGCTTCGTCGGCCACATGACCCCGGAAGGCGCGACCTATGAGCAGATCATCCCCGGTGGTCAGAGCGGCGTGATCACCGATGGTGCGCTGTATATCAGCCAATTGCCGCGTTGGCTGACCAACCAGTACAAGCCCTTGATCATCGATCTGGATACGGTCCAGGCGATCGAGGTCCAGCGGGTTGAGTTTGAGCCCAGGTAAATCCAGCTGAGGCTGGAACTTGCTCTGACAGTGCACCGACGTGGCCATGTGGTCACGTCGGTGTTTTTTTGCTCCCCTCGGGGTCGGGGTCGGAATCGGTATCGGAATCGATCCCTTCCCGGCGTGTCCGACCGCCTCCTCGTGAACCTTGTAGCGACGCCGCCCCTGCGTTATCAGCATCGCCACGGTTGAATCGAGTGCGGCGGTAGAGCCTGGCGACGTTGTTGAAGACTGCCCGGCACACCGCTGGTCGTTGGTGGCCAAACCCCATGCTGCTCTCGATTCCGATTCCGACCCCGATTCCGACCCCGACCCCGACTGCCGGCTTCGCATCGCTGCATCAGTTTGAATTGCACCCTCAGCCCTGCGTCTCAAGACTGCAGGCAGACGGAACATGAGCGATACTCGTCCACCCGCAGGCAGGCCAGCGAGACTACATGACCGACAATCTGCTTCAGTACTTCATGCTCAGCGCGGCGCAGACGGTCAAGCTGCACGCCGAGATCCTAAAGCCGATGCCGCAGAATGCACCCTGCCAGGCACGGGTGGAGGTCAAGCTGATGCCGGCTCGCAACGATGCCGAACCCAATTCAGCATCGAGCTATGTACTGGGCATACGGCTGGGCTGTGACGGATTCCCGCCCGGCAGTCAGGACCAGGAACGCTTGTTCAGCCTGGAACTGGTGGTCAACCTCGTCTACACCCAGGCCAGCGGCGAGCCGATCAGCTTCGATTACTTCGTCGCCCACCATGGCAGTCTGGCCCGTCAGGTCTATCCGCTGCTGCAACTTCAGGCAAACGCGCTGCTGCAGCAACTCGGGCTGGGCATGGTCCGCCTCCCGTTGGACATCATGGGCACGAGTGCGCAGGACAGTACGGTGAGGCTGCATTGATGGCGTTCGAGTCGAATCGGAGTTCAAGCGCTCTGTATGGCTATGAGGGCCCAGGGCTCAGGGCCCAGTTCGAAGCAGATCTTGAGGCGAGTACGGATCCGAATCGTTTGGTCCCGAGCCCAAGCAGTAGCCGAAGTCGGCTCTTGACCTACTGGGCCCTGAGCCCTGTACCCTGGGCCCTGGAAACAGAGAACCTTTGAAGCACCAGTCCGCCTCGCACCCCGGCCGAACACGGCTCTTCTCTCCCGCCCAAGAACACGCTAAACTTGCGGGCTTGACTTTCGTTTAGCAGGCACCTTGTCCATGGTTAAGATTCGTCTGGCGCGCGCTGGCGCCAAGAAGCGCCCCTTCTATCACATCGTCGTTGCCGACGAGCGCTGCCGTCGTGATGGCCGCAACATCGAGCGGGTCGGCTTCTACAACCCCATCGCCGCCGGCCAGGAAGTGCCGCTGCTGCTCGATCTGGATCGCGTCAGCTATTGGGTGGGTCAGGGCGCAGCCATGACCGACACCGTGCGCTCGCTGGTCAAGCGTGCCGGCAAGAACAAGGCGGCCGAGGCCGCTGCAGTCACCGCCTGAGTCGGCCATTTTGGAAACCCCCGCCAAGCGGTGGGTTTCGCTCGGTCGCCTGGGGCGGGCCCATGGCGTCCGTGGCTGGTGCTGGGTGCGATCGGATTGCGATCCGGTCGAGGCCATCTTCGACTACAGCCCGATCCGGGCACGTCAGGGCAATCAGATCCTTCCGGTCAAATGGTCGGAATGGAAAATCATGCCCAAGGGCGTGATCGCCAAACTCGAAGGCATCGGCAATCCGGACCAACTGCAAGGCTGGACTGGCGCGCTGCTGGAAACCGAGCGCAGCGCATTGCCCGATGACGGGGATGGTTGGTACTGGACCGATCTGGAGGGGCTGCAGGTGCGCACCATCGATGGTGTCGCGCTGGGACGGGTCAGTCACCTGTTTGACGCGGGTGCGGGCACGATCATGGTACTCAGTGGCGAGCGTGAGCGCCTGCTGCCGTTCGCGATGGACGAGGTGGTCAAGCGGGTGGCCTTGGATGAAGGTCTGATCGTGGTCGATTGGGATCCGGATTTCTAGCCGGGCTGACCCTATGCGCTTTGACCTGATAACGCTGTTTCCCGATTACATGCGCAATTGTGCGCAGGTGGGCGTGATTGGTCGCGCGATCGAGCGTGGGCTGCTGGGGCTGCATTGCTGGAACCCTCGCGACTACACCGATGATCCTTATCGGCGTGTCGACGAGCGCCCCTTTGGTGGTGGGCCTGGAATGGTGATGCTGGTCGATCCCTTACAGCGCACGCTGGCCGCGGCCCGGGCCGATGACGGCGAGCTGGCGCGGGTGATCCACTTCAGTCCGCGTGGTCAGCTGTTGACCCAGGCCCGGGTGCGCGAACTGGCTACGCTGCCGCGCCTGATTCTGATAGCCAGTCGCTATGAGGGCGTCGATCAGCGCTTTCTCGACCAGCATGTCGATGAGGAACTTTCGATCGGCGATTACGTACTCGCCGGGGGCGAGTTGGCCGCGCTGGTGCTGCTGGAAGCCGTCGGTCGTCTGCAGGCCGGGGTGCTCCACAGTGCGGACTCGGCGCAACAGGATTCCTTCGGTGAAAGCGGGTTGCTCGACTGCCCGCATTACACCCGGCCCGAACATCTGGCCGATGGCGAGGTGCCACCGGTGCTGCTCAGCGGGGATCACGCGGCCATTGCGCGCTGGCGGCGGGAGCAGCAGTTGCTGCAGACGGCGCAGCGGCGGCCGGAACTGCTGGCACACGCGAGGCTGTCGGATGCCGACAAAGCGCTTCTAAAGAAGCACGGATACGTTGTATAATTGCGGGCTAACTTTCGTAATACGTAATTTTGGGAATCATAACCATGAGCAAGATCATCCAGGCGCTCGAAGCCGAGCAAATGAATCGTCAGCTTCCGCAGTTCGGCCCGGGTGACACGGTGGTCGTCAACGTGAAGGTGAAGGAAGGCACGCGCGAGCGTGTACAGGCCTATGAGGGTGTCGTGATCGCCAAGCGGGATCGCGGTCTGAACTCGGCCTTCACGGTACGCAAGATCTCCCACGGCACTGGCGTCGAGCGCGTGTTCCAGGCGTACAGCCAGGCGATCGAATCGGTCGAGGTCAAGCGTCGCGGCAAGGTCCGTGCGGCCAAGCTGTACTACCTGCGTGATCTGTCCGGCAAGAAGGCGCGTATCCGCGAGGATCTGTCGGCCCGAGCCAAGGACGCCGCGGCTCGCGCCAAGGATGCCAAGGCACAAGCCAAGGAAGTTGCCGCGCAGGCCTGACTGGCACTGTGTGGTTAGCACAAAGGGTCGGCTTGCCGGCCCTTTGTCGTTCTAGCGCGAGGCCGGACGCCTCGGTCATTGCCCGTTGACGCACTGCAGCAAGGCGCAACCGCTCTGCTAGCATGACGGGCTGGAATCCCGTTGGGAGAGAAATGATGGCAGCACCAAAGTCGGGCGAAGATTGGCTGAAGACTAGCCAGGAATACTGGAAGGGCTGGCAGGACCTGACCCGGCAGACAATGCAGGGAATTCAGTCCGAGCAGACTGCCGCGCCCTGGCATGAAGGGTTGGAGCAATGGTCGCGGATGTTCCGGGGTGGACCCGGCCAGTCCGACATGAACAGTGTGCTGGACCAGTTGCTCGACCACGGTCGCGGCTATATGAGCTTTCTGCAGCAGATCGCCAGCAATCCGGGCGGCTTTGGCGCCGAAGATCTGCGCAGTGCGGCCCAGCGGATGGTCGAGGAACTGCGCATCGCCAGTCCCTTTGCCTCGGCGATGCCTTTTGCCGGCAGCCCGCTCGGTGAGCAGTTCACCACCGCGCTGAAATGGTGGCAGGAGTCGGTTGAGCCGATGCGCAATCAGGCGCAGGGCTGGTCGCGGATGCCTGCGTTCGGCATGGCGCGCGAATACACCGAACAGGCGCAAGCACTGTCGGCGGCGCAGGACAAGCTCAAGGACGCCAATCAGCGTTATGGCGCGCTGATCGCCAAGGCCGTGGAAGGCGGCCTGGTGCGCTTCCAGGACAAACTGGCGGCCCGCTTCGAACCGGGCGCGCGGCGCGTGGACGATATGCGCGCGCTGTACGATCTGTTCATCGATGGGCTGGAAGAGGCCTACGCCGAGATTGCACTGAGCGCCGATTTCCGGGTCGTCCACGGCGATCTGGTCAATGCCCAGTCCGATCTGCGGCTGAAGATCCAGCGCGTCGTGGAACAGTGCAGCGGTTCGCTCGGTATCCCGACCCGCAGCGAGATCAACACGCTCGAAGCCCGTGTGCATGAACTGCGCCGGGCCGCCAAGCGTGGCGATGATCACCCGGCAATCAGCAGTCTGAAGGGCGAAATCGACCAGCTGCGCCGGGAACTGGCCGCGCTGAAAGCCAGCCAGCACGGCGCCAGCCACGACGACGATGAATTGCCGGTCGTGCCACGACGTGCCGCTACCGGCCGCAAGCCGGCCGTATCGACCAAGCCGGTGGCGTCCCCCAAGCCCGCGAAATCAACCAAGCCAGCGAAAGCCACCAAGCCAGCGCCATCGGCCAAGACCAAGGCCGCCTCAAAGCCGGCGAGCAAGGCCAAGCCGGCCCGTACAAGCACCGCCAAGCCCGCGGCCCGCTCCGCCACCCGCACCGCGAAGGGGAAGTAAGTCATGGAAGCGATCAATTTCAAGCCGGAGGCGCTGATCAACGAGGCGCTGCGCTATCAGTCGAAGATCGGTGCGGCGCTCGGCACTCTGAGCAGCGTTGACGAGGTTCATTTCGGCGTCACCGACAAGGAAGCGATCTACAGCGAAGACAAGCTGGTGCTGTATCGCTTCCGCGGCGAGCGCAAGCCCACCAGCAAGGTGCCGCTGCTCATCGTCTATGCGCTGGTCAATCGGCCGTACATGGTCGACCTGCAGGAAGACCGCTCGCTGGTGCGCAATCTGCTGGCCCTCGGTGAGGACGTCTACCTGATCGACTGGGGCTATCCGGACCGGGCCGACCGTTACGTCAATTTGGACGACTACATCAACGGCTATATCCATCGCTGCGTCGAAGCGGTCTGCGAACGCCACGGACTGGACCGGATCAACGTCCTCGGCATCTGCCAGGGCGGGGCCTTCAGCCTGTGCTACGCGGCAATTCATCCGGACAAGGTGCAGAACCTGATCACGATGGTCACCCCGGTCGATTTCCACACCCCCGACAACATGCTGAGCCACTGGACCCGTGGCATGGACGTTGACGCCTTCGTGGATTCGCTCGGCAATGTGCCGGCCGACCTGATGAACTACTGCTATCTCACGCTCAAACCGTTCCGCCTCAATCACCAGAAGTACGTCGGACTGGTCGACATCCTCGACGACAAGCTGGAACTGGAGAACTTCCTGCGGATGGAAAAGTGGATCTTCGATTCACCCGACCAGGCTGGCGAGGCGTTCCGCCAGTTCATCAAGGACTTCTACCAGGGCAACAAGCTGGTCAAGGGCGGCTTGCTGATCGGCGAGGATGCGGTCGATCTGAAGAACGTGACGATGCCGGTGCTGAACATTTACGCCGAGCAGGATCACCTGGTGCCGCCGAGTGCGTCGATCCCGATGAAGGATCTGGTCGGCACCAAGGACTACGAGGTGCTCGCCTTCCGCGGCGGCCACATCGGCATCTACGTCTCCTCCCGCGCCCAGCGCGAGGTGCCGGGCGCGATACATCGCTGGCTGGGGGAGCGTTAGGAGCAGTTCCAGTGGCCAGTTCCAGTAGCCAGTGAAGAGCGACAATCAAGAGCCCAGGGCCCACAGTAAGGGGCTGCGATTGAACCTGATCCAGACGAGGCTCCGTTACCTGCGGAGTTGGGAGTTGGGAGTCGGGAGTGCGCATCGGCTAGAGGGTCGCTCTCGCTGTTGTTGTCGCACCATGTCTGCTGTAGTCGCTCGAAGTTTTGGCTACCACATTCGCTCTGGCTTTCGCCCTTGCTCTTACTCCCGACTCCCGACTTAAGATTGCTGATCCCCATTGGTGCATCAGTTTGCGTCGGACCCCCTGAAGAGCGGTTGCGAACCGAACAGCGCTCAAATCACGTCGTGGATCAGCCCGAGTTCGAGTGCTTCACGGGAATCGATGTACCAGTTTTCGGAAGCCCGGTCGCGAATGGTTTCGAAGTCGACTTTCGAGCCCTTGATGATGGACCGGAAACCCTCCTCCTCGATGAGGATCGAGTGTTCGATCTGGTGGAGTGTGGCCTTGAGCGCTGCGACGCAGCTACGCAGCGGACCATCGACCTCCACGGTCTTTTGCATCTGGCGCTCGTGGATCATCAGCCGCGTGGTCTCGGTCAGGAAGCGGCAATCGACCGGGAAGGACGACATGAAAGTTGCGCCGGCCGAATAGACCGCCACTTTGCCAAGGAAAATTATCTCGCGCCCGCCCTGTTCGCGCAGCAAACGGACATCGTCGCCCATCATCCGCGCCACCTCGGGATCCCCGCCAAGCGTGGTGATCGTGATGACGATTGGCTCGTTGGTCACACAGGCTTCGAGCTGCTTCCGGAAGTTGTCGTACATGTCCTGATCGACACTGCCGGTCAGACGCATGTGTGGATTGGCAAGCAGGGTGCGACGGTCATTATCGGGCATCGGGAGGCTCCAGCCAGCGTCAACGAGGTCCGTGATCTCCTCGGCGACGATCTCGGGGAAGTCTCCGGCGAAGTGCCAGCCGTCCTCCATCCGACGTAACGGTGCAGCAAGATCGCTTCACGCGCCAGAAATAGCTCAATGTGCATTGGGCTGTCAGTGCGCTTTCCGACATTCGGCCCAAGCGTGGAAGGGCTGACCGGACGCTGCCCCCATCAATGGGCGAAATCGGCCGGCGCCTCACCCCTCGGCCCTCAGCCCTGCCTTGTGCCGATACATACGGCGGTCGGCGCGGTCGATCGTGCTGGCCAGGCTCTCGTCGCCATTGCGGACTGCAAATCCCAAGCTGAAGGCCGAACTGGCCGCGTTCGCGTGCTGCTGCAATCTGAGCAACAGCGATCTGGCCGCTTCCGAATCCGGCTGCGGTAGCAGCAGTATGAACTCGTCACCGCCGGAGCGTACTACCGCGTCTTCCGCGCGGGCGTGCGCCTTCAGGAATGCACCGAAGTCGCGCAGCACCTGGTCGCCATGGTCGTGACCAAGTTCGTCGTTGACTCGTTTGAACTGGTCCAGATCGATCACCACCGCGGTCCAGCCCTGCTCGCGCTGCTGCAACTCGAACAGATTCAGGTAGCGTCGGTTGAAACAGCCGGTAAGCGGATCGTGCAGCGCCATGCTGCGCAACTCCTCGGTCTGCTGGACCTGATCGGTGACATCGACTGCCTGAAGGATGGCGAGCCGGTGGGCGCTGCCCTCGCCGAGCACGCGGGCAGAGTAGCGCCAGTGGGCGTGGCTGGCATCAGCCTGGCGGAATCGCAGGGTGCCGTCGGCATGTGCCTGGCGGGCGAGCACGTTCAGATAGCTCACCACATCGGCCTCGGGAGTCGGAACCACATGATCGGTCAGACGGCGTGTGGTTCGTTCGTCCTGGGCAACTCCGAGGGCCCGCGCGGCGCTGGGATTCAGATCGATGATCCGTCCCTCCAGATCATGCAGGCAGACCAGACCGGAGCTCATGCCGAGAAATTCGCGCGCTTGGGTTCGGCTTTGCTGGAGTTCGGCCAGCGTGCGCTTCAGTCGCAGGTTGCTCATGCGCTGAATGATGAAGAAGACAAGCAGAATCAGCAGCCCGGCCAGGGTCGCCCAGGCCAGCGAGCGACTCACCCGCTCGACTTCGACCAGACGTTGCGCGCGCTGCTCGATGATCTGCGCCTCCGCTTCCAGACGGGCAACCTCAGCTTGTTGCTGCACATAGTCCAGACGAGACTGAAACTCGGCCGCCGACTGCGCGCGATCTGTTTGGATGACGTTCTCCTCCAGCGCCATCAGCTCGCGAATCAGCCGCTCGACCGAGGCGTCGAGGTCATCGGTGCCCTCCAGCAGTTGCAGCAGCAACAGTCGACCGACGCGCAGCTGATCGCGATGGAGATTGAGCGCGCTGAACTCGGCGTAGGCCGCTTTCAGCGAACTGATGGCCTGGTCCCGGTTGCCAGCATCGATATCGGCGAGCGCCAATACCTCGCGACCCAGGCCGAGCAACTGACTGTTGCGCAAGCTCTGGCCCAATGTCATTACCGCGTCGCCAAGTTCAAGCTGAGCCGCGTAGTCCTGGCCCAGTCGCGCCAGTCGGGCGCGCTCAAGATAGAGTTCTGCGCTGAGCTTGGGGTCCTCGAAACGCCGCGCCGTGGAGGATGCATCCTGGAGCAGCGATTGCGCGCGCTCCAACTCTCCCAGCTGGGCCAAGGCGCGGGCCTGGTTGCGCAGCAGTCGCACCCGCATCGGCAGCGCCCGATCCGGATCCCGCAGTGCCGCCAGGCCCCGCGCCGCGTAGTCCGCCGCCACGGCATGCTTGCCCAGGGCGTGGCTCATTGATGAGTAGCCCAGCGCCACATCCGCTTCCAGCTCAGGGTTTGGATGAGTCCGGAGCACGATTTCGGCGTTTGCCAGACGCTCCTCGCCGAGGCTGTAGTCCTGCATCGCAATGGCAGCACGCGCTTCGGCGATATGCCCACGAACCTTCAAGACCGGATCACCGGCAAACTCGCCAAGGCGACTGGCCGCGATTCCGGCGTCACGCTGGCAGGGCCAGTTGGCGATCACCCGACAGGCGTTGGCGCGGGCCAGCAGGAGCAGCGCCTGTTCGCGCGGGTCCTGCGCAGCCTCGGCCTGAGCGAGGGCGATTTCAATGCTGGCCAGCGCGGCCTGCGGTTCGACCAATGCCTGCCGCTCGAGCGGATGACGTGGCAGCGTCGAACTGTCTTCGTCCGCGCGCACTGCGGAGACCGGGAGCAGGGATGCCAGCGCGCACAGCAGCAACAGCACGGGCGCGGCGGCTGCCGATAGTCGCAAGGAATAATGGGCGCAAGCCACCGCAGCAACCCGAGAAGTGGAATTGGACCTGAGTTTAACGGCAAGGATGCGCGCAACAACTCTAACTACGGCCGGCGGGTGCGGATCAAACTGATGTTTCAAAGGGTCTAATGGTTGAAGGGCTCAGGGCCCTGGGCTCAGGGCCCAAGGCCCAGTAAGGTCAAGTTTCAGAATCCATCACCGGCATGCTCCACAATGGCGCTGACGAGCGTTGGCGCGCGGCACTCCGTGCTGCGTTCAAACGCGGTAAGAATAGACAGACCCTCCTCTCGACCAGGACCAGCCGATGAATTTCATGCCCAGCGACCGCTGCCAGACGCTTCTTGCCCAGGCACGGCAGTTCATTGCCGAACACGTGCTGCCGGTCGAGGCGACCTGCCTGCAGAGCGCTCGGGAGATGGGTGAGGACTGGCGCAACTGGACCGTGCTGCCGCAGGTCGAGGAACTGAAGGCGAAGGCAAAGGCGGCTGGGCTGTGGAACTTGTTCCTGCCGGATGCTGAACTCGGTGCCGGCCTGACCACGCTGGAGTACGCGCCAATTGCCGAGGCGACCGGCCACAGCCTGCTGGCGCCGGAAGTCTTCAACTGTAGCGCGCCGGATACCGGCAATATGGAGGTGCTGTATCACTACGGCAACTCCGCCCAGCAGGCAAAGTGGCTGACCCCGCTGCTGGCCGGCGAGATCCGCTCGGTGTTTGCGATGACCGAGCCTGCTGTGGCCTCTAGCGATGCAACCAACATGCAGGCGACTATCACTCCCGATGGCGACGAGCTGATCGTCCATGGGCACAAGTGGTGGACCACCGGTCTGGGCCATCCGAACGCAAAGCTGGCGATCTTCATGGGGCTGTCCGACCCACAAGCCGATCGCCATCATCGTCACAGCATGGTGCTGGTGCCGCTGGATGCGCCGGGCGTACGCATCGTGCGGATGCTGCCGGCGATGGGCGAGTACGACGCCCCCTTCGGCCACGGCGAAGTGATATTCGATCAGGTGCGGGTGCCGAAGACCAACCTGATCCATGGCCTGGGCGCCGGCTTCGAGGTGGCGCAGGGGCGGCTGGGGCCGGGCCGCATCCACCATTGCATGCGCTGTATCGGTGCAGCCGAGCGCGCTCTGAGCCTGATGATCGAACGCGGCTGCAGGCGGGTTGCCTTCGGCAAGCCGTTGATACTGCTCGACGGCAATCGCGAGCGCATTGCCGATCTGCGGATGGCGATCGATCAGGCGCGGCTGTTGACGCTGTACGCGGCCTGGAAGATCGACCAGGTCGGTGCGCTGCAGGCGCTGACCGAGATCTCCGCGATCAAGGTCATCGCGCCGAACGTACTGCAGCGGGTCGTCGACGAGGCGATGCAGATGCATGGCGGTGCCGGTGTCAGTCAGGACACGCCGCTGACCAGCCTGTACACGATGGCGCGATCGCTGCGGTTGGCCGATGGCCCCGATCAGGTCCACAAGGCGATGATCGCCAAGGTGGAACTGAAGAAGTACGCGGCGTTGCTGGCGCCGCAGCTGGGGCGCTGAGGATGGCCGGCGAGGCCGCTCGGGCGGAAGAAGCGCTCGATCTGAGTCGGCTGGATCCATGGCTGAAGACGCAGCTGCCCGGGCTGGAAGGGCAGGCCGAGGTCAGCCAGTACAGCGGCGGCGCATCCAACTGGACCTATCGGCTGAAGTATCCCGGCCATGACCTGATCCTGCGCCGCCCACCGGCCGGCACCAAGGCCAGAGGCGCCCACGACATGGGACGCGAGTACCGGCTGCTCGACGCTCTCAAAACGGGCTATCCGCTGGTACCCAAGGTCTATGCATACAGCGACGACGCCAGCCTGATCGGGGCGGAGTTCTTCATCATGGAGCGGATCGACGGCATCATCCCGCGCAAGGACCTGCCGCGCGATGTGCAGCTGACGCCGGAGCAGACCAGGCAGTTGTCCCATAACGCCCTTGATGCGCTGATCGACCTGCACGAGGTCGACGTCGCCGCCGCCGGATTGAGCGGTCTGGCCAAGGGTGCCGGCTATACCCGGCGCCAGATCGACGGCTGGAGCGAGCGCTATCGCAAGGCGCGCACCTGGAATGTCGGCAAGGCCGAGAAGATCATGGCCTGGTTGCAGGCCAACCTGCCGGAGAACGAACAGATCTGCCTGACCCACAACGATTTCCGCTTCGACAATCTGGTGCTGGACCGCAACGACCCGACCCGCATCGTCGCGGTGCTCGATTGGGAGCTGGCCACGCTAGGCGATCCGCTGATGGACCTGGGCAACAGTCTGGCCTACTGGGTCGAGGCTGGCGACGACTTCCTCGCCCAGTCCACCCGCCGCCAGCCTACCCACCTGAACGGCATGCTGAGCCGTCGCGAGGTGCTCGACTATTACTGCCAGCGCCGCGGCATTGAAGTCCAGGATTGGCGCTTCTATGAGGTCTACGGCCTGTTCCGTCTGGCCGGCATCGCCCAGCAGATCTACTACCGCTACCACCACGGCCAGACCCGCAACCCCGCCTTCAAGCGCTTCTGGTTGTTTGTCAATTATCTGCTTTGGCGCTGCGGCAGGGCCATAAAGAGCAGGGCCCAGGGCCCAGGGCCCAGGGCCCAGTGAGAGCAGGCAGAGGCCGGCTCCAAGTAAAAAGCGGAACTTCAGCGGAGTAGCCCTTCTGGGCCCTGGGCCCTATGCCCTGGGCCCTATGCTTTTGTGGTTTGCGACGTATACAAATACGCCAGAATCTCGCGCGCTCGGGGGTGTTTGCGCAGGCGGTTGCGTAGTTCCTGCATGGCCTCGTAGTCCTCCCCCAACTGTTCCCGATAGCGGTCTTCGGCGCGCTGCGCCGCTTCACCTTTCCGTATCTGTTGCTGCCAGCGGTCGGAAAAGACCCGGCTGAGCTGGCCGGAACGGGCGAGGTGCTCTACCTGGGTCCATTCGCCGCGGTCGAACCAGACTTCGTCGCAATGGGCGCACAGGTCCAGCACGTTGCGGGCGTCCGCACTGAGACGGTACTTGGTCATCAAGCGGCGACACTTGGGGCAGAGCAGGGCGTGTTTGCTGTCGACCACCTCGGCCGCTGGCACCTCGATCGCCTTGCCCGTCGCCAACTCGACATCCGGATGACGCTCGCGCCAATCGATGTAGCTGACCAGCGACAACAGGATCCCGCCGCAACCGGTGCAGCCCAGAGCGGGCAGATCGCTTTGCAGTCTGGCCGGAGTCAGCTCGGGCTTCTTGCACACGGGGCAGGCGGCGGACATCGCGGGCACTCCGGCGATTGAGGCAGGCCTGGATTGTACGCGCGTGGGGAACCGAGCGGCTCGTAGCGGGAGGATCGAGTGCAGTTCGCACGCAGATCTGAAAGCGGAAGAGCTGATTGACCACAAAGGACACAAAGGACACGAAGGAGAGCAGAGCGGTCAGCGAGCTCACATCGGTGTCGGGGTCGGAATCGGTATCGGAATCGATCCTTGCTCCGCGTACACCCTGCTCCAGGCTTTTCCTTTGTGTCCTTCGTGTCCTTTGTGGTTACTTGCTCTTTTCCCTCTAACGCGCACAGCTGCATTGGTTGCTTCGCACTCCCGACTCCCGACTCCCAACTTCTTCCTGCTCTTCAGGTCCCGACTACCCCGCCATCCTCCCGACTGATCGCAAGACAGGCCGAGCGCGGCCGGTGCGGCGCGCCGTGCGGCCAATATGAGCTGTAGCGACCGGCGTGAAAGTCCTCCGCGCTGGTCGTTTCGCCCGGGTGCTGGACGTTGATGAACAAGGTCCGTCGGTCGGGAGTGCCGACCACGCCGGTGATCTCCTGGCCGACCGGGCCGACCAGGAAGCGGCGTAACTCGCCGCTGGCGGGATCCGCGCAAAGCATCTGGTTGTTGCCGAAGATCGCACGGGTCCCGTCGGCTTTGCTCTTGGTCGACACGTCGGTCTGGATCCACAAGCG
>JBGTIE010000335.1:0-1595 GCA_041745855.1 Lysobacterales bacterium
CTCGATCTGGTGGCGCTCGGTGCCGCGGCCGCGGAAGGCTTGTTCGCCGGCGAAATCTGGTCCCAGCCACGTGCGCGCGACGAAGTCCGGCGTGACCGATTCGAAGCGCTGGAAATAGCCGTCCAGCGCGAGCAACACGAAGACGTTCTCCTGGGTATTGCCCCAGCGCCCGCGCACCCGGTGGGCCTGCAGGCTGTTGACCAGCTTCGGGATCAGGTCCGAGTCGGGCTGGTCGGCGATCATCGCCTCCAGGATCACCGCATCGGCGCGGCGGTCCGAATGCATGATCAGATAGTCGCCGTCGCTGTAGCTGGTCGCGAAGCTGGCGCCGGCCGCTGTCTCGTTGGTGCGGTTGCCGAGGAAGCGCCGGATCTGCGCGATCTCTTCAGCGGACTCCGGATCGCCGGTGATCACGCCCAGCAGCCAGCCGAGGGACTCGAAATTGAGCTGTTCCACGCCGCCAGCCTCGGCGATCAATGCACGCGCGCGGGCCGAATCGCGGTCACCATCCAGCGCCCGCACGTGCAGGCTGTAGGCGATGATGTGGCGGCGGACGCGCTCGCCATAGAAGCCCGGGATGTGCTTTTCGATCTCTCGCAGATGGGCCAGCGCACGCTGCAGTACCTGGGGCGAGCCCTTGTAGTCTTTGTCCCGCGCACGGATCAGCGCGTGCGCGACATGCAGGCTGACGAATGGCCACGAATCCTGACCTTGACGCCAGAGGGCGAAGCCGCCGTCGTTGTTCTGGCGTGACTCGAGCAGCTGCAGGTCACCCAACACGCGCTCACTGATTGCCTCTGGCGTCGGCAGGTCGGCCACTTCAAAGGCCTGAAGGACATCGCGCAGCGCAACGGTGGCGATGACTCGCGAGGCCAGCTGCTCGGTGCACTCGAAGGGGTACTGGTGCAGATAGAGAAAGGCGTCGGTGAGCGACTGCAGCGCGGTGGAGGTGGTGGTGACCGACAGCCCGCCGAACTGCGGCCAGACCGCGCCGGGCAGCGCAATCGGCTGCTCCAGCGCACCGCTGTCGATGACCCCGTAGCTGGCGAAGGCCTCGCTGGTGGCCGGAGTCCACACCGGCAGGCTGCCGCGGGCGGCATCGGCAAAGTCACCGGTGGCGGCGGCGAGTTGGTAGCGGGCCCGACCGGCCTCCTGGGCGGCCATCGGGAAGCGCACCTCGACCCGGTCTTTGGCCGGCACGGTGACCGCGTAGCCACGCGCGCCGCTGTACTCCAGATTGGTCGCCTGCAGCGCCAGTTGCACCGCAAGCGGCTCACTGGTCTGGTTCTGCAGCACCACCGGAAACTCGAAGCGGTCGCCAAAGTTGAGGAAGCGCGGCGGACTGGGACGGAGCATCAACGGCAGTCGCGCGGTCAGGCTGGACTCGCCGATGCCGTAGTGAGTGGGGCCGGAAACGGCGACTGCCATGATCCGGTAACGAGTCAGGTTGTCGGGCAGCGCAATCTCCGCCTGTCCCAGGCCGTTGGCATCGGTGCGCAGTGCAGGCACGAAGGCGGCGAGCGGGTTGAAGTCGCTGCGGATCGCGATCGCGGGGCCGGCTTGACCACCTTCGGCCGGCGCCGCTGGCGGCGCCG
>JBGTIE010000336.1:0-8136 GCA_041745855.1 Lysobacterales bacterium
CACTTCTGGGAAGGCCGCTTCAAGTGCCAGCGCTTGCTGGACGAAGCGGCTGTGCTGTCAGCGATGGTCTACGTTGACCTCAACCCGGTCCGGGCCGCCATGGCCGAGGACCTGGAGACCAGCGACTACACCTCGATTCAGCAGCGCATTCGGGAGACCGCGCGAAAGCTCAGCAGCGGCAGCGATCAGCTTGGCCCAGTCGCCGGAGTCCCGGGCAAGTGTTCGCTATCAGTCAGCATCGCCCAGTACCTTAACCTGGTCGACTGGACCGGTCGGACGATGCATCCAAACAAGCGTGGAAGAATCGATCCCGAGCGCCCGATGATTCTCGACCGGCTAGCTAGGTCTGACCGACCGCAGCTGGACCAACCAGGTCAAAGCGACCGAGAGCGAGTTCTATCGCGCCATCGGCGCGGCTGAATCGCTGATCGAGTTCGCTCGGCAGATCGGTCAGCACTGGATGCAGGGAGTCGGCGTGGCCCGAGAACTTTGCAAGATGAGACCGAAGCCGGGCTGATCTGCCCGGAAGCCCCTCGTAACCCCCGCCAGCCGATCGGTTGGCGGGCAGGCGTGGGAAGAATCCGGCCCGAACCACCGAAAAGCGGTCGAACGACCCGATTCGGGCTCTCCTAGCCTCGCGAAACCTCAAGATCAGCGTTGCAACCGACCGAACAACGGTGCGGCCGGCGCTGACCCAGAAAAGTTCGCCTGTCCCGTTGCTTTCCGTTGCTTTCACCTGTCCCGTTGCTTTCCTGCTTTCCGGTCCCGTTGCTTTCCGTTGCTTTTGTCCCGTTGCTTTTGTCCCGTTGCTTTGTGGTTGCTTTGATTTGCACCTGGCACTGCACTTCGACCCGCGCTGGGTCGAGGCTTGGACCGATCCTATTCGAAGTCGTCCACAAAGAGTGGTCCGGGCAGGCGCAGCAGTGCTAGGTTTGTGCTGGTCTGGCCGCCAGCCAGCTGGAAGCCGCCGCCGACGACAATGCGATCACCGCAGACGGCCGTGCCGGTTACATCGGCGGGAACAAAGTCGGGATAGGCATAGTCCACACCTTCTCCCAGTGCGCTCCACTGCTGGCTGCCCGGATCCAGACTGCCGATGCTGTTCATCGGGATGCCCGCCATTGACCGAAAAATACCGGCCACGAGCAGCCGACCGTTGCGGAGCAGGAAGCTGTCGACCCACATAGGGCCGGTTTGCGCACCGCCTCCTGGCGCGCTCCATTGACCCGAAGCCAGATCGAGTCTGGCCAGACCACGGGCCGGCGTGCCATTCGCTGTGAAGAATCCGCCACTGATGTAGAGCCCACCCTGGACAAGCTTCATGTCGCTGATCATGTCATCGACACCGCCAGTCGGTACGCTCCAGGAGCCACTGGCCAGATCGAAGCGCGCGATGTTCGCTGCGGCCAGTCCTCCAGCCTCCTGAAACCAGCCGCCCACGAAGATGTCATCGTCTACCTTGGCGAGTGCGGCGACAAAGCCATTAGTTCCATTCTGTGCTCCGCTACCCAGTGCACTCCACTGCCCGGATTGCAGGTCCAGCTTGGCAATTCCGCGCGCAGAGAGCCCGCCTGCATTGAAGAAGTCGCCAGCGACGTAAAGATCATCACCATCGGCGAGCAGGGCTCTGGTGGCGCCGTCCAGCCCGTCCCCCAAGCTTTCCCATTGTCCACTGGCCAGTTGGTAGCGTGCCAGAAAGGGAGCGCTGATGCCCCCGACCCCGGTGAAGTTGCCGCCGATGTAGATCGCCCCCTGGTGGTGGATCGTGGTGTAGATGTCCCCCGAGATCTGATGATCGTTGATGCCTCCCAGAAGGCCCATTTCCATGGTCTGGCAATCCATCACGGCGATTTCGCGCGCCGAAACGCCACCGATCTGAGTAAAGGATCCGATCAGCACCACGCTGTCGCCCGTCGAGATGGTCTCGTAGATCAGACCGTTGGCTGCGGTCGTGGAGCCCTCACCAACGCGTAGCCAATTACCCGTTGCAGGCTGGTAGCGCGCGAAGCGATTCTGCAATTCTCCACCGGCATACTGAAACCCGCCGCTCAGGTACAACTCGCCAGCCAGGGGATGCAGTCTGGATACGCCCGGCGCATATTCGCCAGCTACACCATCTCCGAGCGGCTGCCATTGGTTGGCGAGCGCGTCAAAGCGCGCAACGTTGGCCGCCACGACGCCGTCGATTGCAGAAAACAGGCCGCCGGCGTACAGATCGTTTCCAACGATAGCCAGCGCACTGACGTATTCCGTGCTGACCGTTCCGGTGCCGACGGGTGTCCAGCTTTCGCTGACACGATCGAATCGCGCCACGCGGTCGGTGGGAAGGCCGCCGGCAAACGTAAACTGTCCCGCCGCGTAGATCGCGTCCGCATCGACTGCAATTGCTTGGATAAAGCCGGACAGACCTGCGCTCAGAGGACTCCATGTGCCTGACTGCGGGTCGAATCGGGCAATGTTCAGAGCCGACACACCCTCGATCTGCGTGAAGAATCCGCCCGCGATCAGATCACCACCGTCTGCGCTGAGCGAGCGGACAGGATTCTGAAACGTGACCAGCTCCGTCCATATCGCGTTGACAGGGTCGTAGCGCGACAGGTTCGGACTGCCCGATTGCAGAGCAAGATAGATCTCACCGTCGATGGACACCATCGCGCTGAACATGTCCCCGGGCCCTCCGGGCGAGCCCGCAGGAACCGACCACTGGCCGGTGCCCAAATCCAGCCGCGCGAAGGCCCATTCGCCGGAAGCACCGGGAATCATCATCCGGTCGCCCCCGACATACAGATCGTCACCGAGCTTGAGCAACTGGCGGACCGGACCACGAAAGCCCGCGGCCGCGGGAAGGGCCTGCAAAACGTTTGTTGCCGGGTCATAAAGGACGAGCGCAGTGGCACTGACCTCGCCGCAAGCGGAGAAGGTGCCACCGAGGAGCAGGGAACCATCGTCCAACTCGATGACCGAAGCCACATCGCCGTCACAGCCGCGACCGTTCCATCCCAGCGCAGTCCATTCCGGCTCCGCGACTCCTGCAGCAAGTGGTGCGCAGGCCAGGCTGAAGCACAGCGCAAATAACAATCCGGAAAGGCGCATGACAGGATCCACGGCGAAATGAAGCGGCGACGGTGCCACCGCCCCGGCAATCACGCAAGCACCTGGGCAGAGTGCCGCGAGCCCCACTCAAGTCGTCACTCAGCATCACCCAGCCCGACCGAATCGTCAGCCGGATCCTGGCCTTTTCCAAAGCTGCAGGACACCCAAACTTCCCTGCCCAACCCATCTCCCACCTCGTCAGCCGATTCCTACGCCATCTGCAGGCAAAGTCTGACGAACATTGCAGCCATCGGCTTACAGACACCGGCGCCGACCCGCGCCAAGCTGTGCCCATGACCACCGCACGTTCCGCCATCGCCCCGCCGGGCGCGCCCGGCTACTACCATGTCGTGACGCGGTGCGTTCGGCGATCTTTCCTGTGCGGCTTCGACAAGCTCACCGGCCGCAGCTTCGATCATCGGCGTGGCTGGGTCGTGGCGCGGATGAAGGACCTGGGTGAGATCTTCGCCGTGCGCGTCCTGGCGTTCTCGGCGATGAGCAATCATCTGCACCTGGCGCTGCAGTTCGATCCCGAGTGGGTCGAGCCCTGGACGGATCGCGAAGTGGCCGAGCGCTGGAACCGGCTCTACCCGCGCGCCGACATGAACGAGGCCGAGCAGGAAGAGCGCATCAAGGCCTGGCTGGCGCAGGAAGGGAAAGTCGAGAACATGCGTGAGCGACTGGCCTCGGTCAGCGAGTTCATGAAGAACCTTGCCGAACCGGTCGCCCGTGCGGCGAACGTTGAGGATGGCTGCACAGGCCATTTCTGGGAGGGCCGGTTCAAGTGCCAGCGTTTGCTGGACGAAGCGGCTGTGCTGTCAGCGATGGTCTACGTTGACCTCAATCCCGTGCGCGCGGCAATGGCGCAAGACCTGGAGGACAGCGACTACACCTCGATTCAGCAGCGCATCCGCGAGACTGCGCGAAAACTGGGCAGCAGTGGCGATCGGCTCGGACCGGTAGCCGGCGTCCCTGGCAAGTGCTCACTATCGGTCAGTGTCGCCCAGTACCTCAATCTGGTCGACTGGACCGGTCGAACGATGCATCCCGGCAAGCGCGGCAAGATCGATCCAGCGCGCCCGCTGGTCCTCGACCGCCTCGGTCTGAGCGACCGCAGCTGGACCACCCAGGTCAAGGCGACGGAGAGCGAGTACTACCGAGCGATCGGCGCGGCAGAATCGTTGATCAACTACGCCAGGCAGATTGGCCAGCACTGGATGCAAGGGATCGGCGTCGCGCGCGAACTCTGCAAGATAAGACCGAAGCCGGGCTGACTGGCCTGGAAGCCCCTCGAAAGCTCCGCCAGCCGGCCGGTTGGCGGGCAGGCGTGGGAAGAATCCGGCCCGAACCATCGAAAAACGGTCGAACGACCCGATTCGGGCTCTCCTAGCCGCGCGAAACCCCAAGTTCAGCGTTGCGACCGACCGAACAAGGCCGCAGCCGGGGCTGACCCAGAAAAGTTCGCCTGTCCCGCTGCTCTGCTCTGCTTGCTCGCCGGCCGTCACCTGGGCACTACCGCGCTCTCTCGCGGTAACGCTCTATGTACACGCGTCCGACGTCCGGCATCGGCGTCTGCTCCCACTCCGAAAACCAGATCTCATTCTCAAGCCAGAACCGGCAGACGAACGTCTCGAAGGACTCAGCGACGTAGAGAATCTGGCTTGCGTCAGGTGGTTCGTCTTGCCACTGCTCTTCATCCGTGCCGTAGAAGTCCGGGGATGTGACCACGGCATGGTCTGATCCATCGAGCGTCAAGTACAGATACCAGAAGACACAGCCCTGCGAGTCGGCAAGGAATCGGATCAGATAGCCGTCGCCAATGGGCGAGCGGACTGGCTGCGGGCATAGATCGAGGAAGCAGTCGGTGTTGGACCGGACGCGCTCTTGCAGTGAACGATCCCGCATGAACCTGAGGAACGGGGCTGGAAGGTGCAGACCCAGACGGGCCAAGTCGTTCTGCAAGACCAACAGCGCCGCAGCGTTCTCTGCGGTCTTCTCGTCGCCGATACACTGCTCGTGGGCATCGGCGGTTGCTAGCCATGCGAAGTCGCCACGAATGTCCAAGGGAAGTGACGGAAGCGCCTCGAAGTTGTACGTGCCGTAGGTGCCGACGCGAGGTCGTTGATCGTCAAGACCTACGTTCGTCAGATCAGTCCCAACCCAGTGCGGCGGAAACGGTGATTCAGTTGGCTTCATCTGCTCACGACTCGTTTCGTCCAACGCCTCGATTCAGCGCCCCGAAGGCGTCGGCTTGAATGAACAGTCCCGAAAGTTTCGTCTGTCCTGCTGTTTTGGGGACACCGATCCGATCGGCCCGCCGCGCGGTCCTCCGGCGACAAGTGCAGCGCTTGCGTCGTGAGATCTTCAACTGGGATCGACATGGATAAACCCTCGGGACGGACTGGCGCAAAGAATGCCCCAGACGATTGTAGGGCACGAGGTCGCCTTGGGGCGTCAGCCGATTCTTACGTCATCTGCCGGCAAAGTCCGACGAACATTGCAGACATCGGCTTACAGACAACGACAGCGATCCGCGCGACGCTGTCCCTATGACCACCCCCCGCTCTGCCATCGCCCCGCCGGGAGTGCCCGGCTATTACCACGTCGTGACACGGTGCGTGCGGCGGTCGTTCCTGTGCGGCTTCGACCAGCTGACCGGGCGCAGCTTCGATCATCGGCGCAGTTGGGTGGTCGCGCGGATGAAGGAACTAGGCGAGCTCTTCGCGGTGCGGGTGCTGGCGTTTTCGGCGATGAGCAATCATCTGCACCTCGCGCTGCAGTTCGACCCCGAGTGGGTCGAGGCCTGGACGGATCGCGAAGTTGCCGAACGCTGGAACAGGCTCTACCCGCGCGCAGACATGAATGAGGCTGAGCAGGAAGACCGCATCAAGGCCTGGCTGGCGCAGGAAGGCAAAGTCGAGAATATGCGTGAACGGCTGGCGTCGGTCAGTGAGTTCATGAAGAACCTCGCCGAACCGATCGCCCGTGCAGCGAACCTTGAGGATGGCTGCACCGGCCATTTCTGGGAAGGCCGCTTCAAGTGCCAGCGCTTGCTGGACGAAGCGGCTGTTCTCTCGGCGATGGTCTATGTCGACTTGAACCCGGTGCGCGCCGCGATGGCGCAGGATCTTGAAGGCAGCGACTACACTTCGATCCAGCAACGCATTCGCGACACCGCACGCAAGCTGGGCAGTAGTGGCGATCAGCTGGGGCCTGTCGCGGGTGTTCCGGGCACGTGCTCGCTATCGGTCAGCATCGCCCAGTACCTGAACCTGGTCGACTGGACCGGACGGGCGATGCATCCGAACAAGCGCGGCAGGATCAATCCCGAGCGCCCGAAGATTCTCGACCGGCTCAGTCTGACCGAGCGCAGCTGGACCACTCAGGTCAAGGCAACCGAGAGCGAGTTCTATCGAGCCATCGGCGCGGCTGAATCGCTGATCGACTACGCCAGGCAGATAGGCCAGCACTGGATGCAGGGCATCGGAGTGGCCCGAGAGCTCTGCAAGATGAGACCGAAACCGGGCTGACTTGCCTGGAAACCCCTCGAATCCTCCACCAGCCGACCGGTTGGCGGGCAGGCGTGGCCAAAATCAGGCTCGACCCGAAGAAGAGCGCTCAGTTCGCGCCATTTCGGCTCCCGCAGCCACCCGAAACCTCTGCTTCACCATCGCATCGGCAAAAAGACTGCGGCACCCGAGGTCGACTCCGGAAAGTTCGCCTGTCCATGGTTGTCCATGGTTTGAGCTGTGACCGACGCCAGCTGGACCACCCAGGTCAGGGCGACCGAGAGCGACTTCTACCGCGTCTTCGGCGCGGCCGAATCGATCGTCGACTACGAAGCCCCAGCTTCCCCATCGCATCTGCAGAAGCACGGCAGCACCCGAGGTCGACTCTGGAAAGTTCGCCTGCCCCTGGTTCGGTTCTGCTTTCTCTTGTTCTCTTAAGCGCCTGTCGGAGCCTGCCCGCAGGTGAAGCTTCTGGAGACTGCCGACGCGAGTCTGGGTGCTATCCTTTGCAACATGAACGCCCGAGTTGACCATGTCCTTGAAGACCTGCTGCGGCTGCCGGCCGAGGAGCGCTCTGCTGTTGCGGCCGCACTCATAGATAGCCTGGAGACGGACCAGGAGCCTTCAATCGCGGAGGCGTGGCGTACCGAGTTGATTCAGCGTCGCGCGGATCTCCGTGCTGGCGTCGTGCGCGCCGTTCCATGGTCTGACGCACGGGCACGATTGAGTTCGATGTGAGTCGGTACTCTGTCGAGATCCTGCCCGAGGCGGAGCAGGAGTTTCGCGGGGCCTTTTCCTGGTACTTCAAGCGCAGTCCGATCGCGGCAGATGCTTTCCGCTCCGAAGTACTCGCAGCGATTGACGATTTGGCGAATGAGGCAGACGTCTGGCCAGCGGACTTGGCCAAGTTTCATTCTCGCGTGCTCGACCGATTTCCGTACACCATTTGGTACGACCTGCACGGGCAACTGGTGACGGTCCTTGCAATCGCCCACCAACACAGGCGCCCGGGCTACTGGAAGACGCGCGGCTGATCGGGCGAGAGCCAGGCACCCACAAGGTTCCCCGATGCAAGCTCACCGCCACGCCCGTAAGCCGATTCCTACGCCATCAGCCGGCAAAGTCTGACGAACATTGCCGCCATCGGCTTACAGACATCGCCCGCAACCCGCGCCAAGCTGTCCGTATGACCACCGCACGTTCCGCCATCGCCCCGCCGGGCGCGCCCGGCTACTACCACGTCGTGACGCGGTGCGTTCGGCGATCTTTCCTGTGCGGCTTCGACAAGCTCACAGGACGCAGCTTCGATCATCGGCGTGAATGGGTCGTCGTGCGGATGAAGGAGCTGGGCGAAATCTTCGCGGTGCGGGTGCTGGCATTTTCGGCAATGAGCAACCACCTGCATCTCGCGCTGCAGTTCAACCCGGAGTGGGTCGAGGCCTGGACCGATCGCGAAGTGGCCGAGCGCTGGAACCGGCTCTACCAGCGCGCCGACATGAACGAGGCCGAGCAGGAAGACCGCATCAAGGCCTGG
>JBGTIE010000337.1:0-2055 GCA_041745855.1 Lysobacterales bacterium
GTCGGCAGCGGCAGCGTCACGCTCGAGGCCGGCGCCAGCGCGCGCCGGATCGACACCGGCAGTGGCTCGGTACGTCTATACGAGGACGCCCGCAGTGGCGACATCGATACCGGTTCGGGCCGGGTCGAACTGGGCCGCAACGCGCGCGCCGGTCGCATCGACACCGGTTCGGGTCGGGTCCGGCTCGACGAAGGCGCCTATAGCGAACGCATTGATACCGGCAGTGGCGGGGTTGAAGGCGGCGCCCGGGTCGTCGTGGACGGCAAGATCGATACCGGCAGCGGCAGTGTCGAGTTGGGCGAGGGTTCCCGGGTCGCTGGCAATATCGATACCGGCTCCGGAGGTGTAGTCCTGGTCGCCAGTGAGGTCGCCGGCTACATCGACACCGGCAGTGGTCGCATCTATCTGACCGACAGCAACATCCTCGGCGAAGTCCGCACCCGCAGCGGGGAAGTCCGGCTCGAAGGCAGTACCCATGTCCATGGCGATCTGCTGGTGCGGACCAATCGATGCTGGGGTCTTTGCTGGAACAACAACCCGAAGCCGGCGCGCGTCGTCATCGGCGCCAACGCGCGCGTCGATGGACGCATCAAGTTCGAGCATCCGGGCGAGCTGTGGGTGCACCAGCAGGCAAGCATCGGCAAGGTTGAAGGCGTCGAGGTGCGGCGGTATACGGGGGAGCGTCCGTGACGAGAGTCCGTCGCTGGCGGGCCGGTCCGCATGAGCCAGGGATCGCCGAGTAGGTCGGGAGTCGGGGTCGGGGTCGGAATCGGAATCGGGGTCGAGAGCGGCATGGGGTTTGGCCACTACGACTTGATATTTGCAAGCAGGCAACAACAACGTCGTCAGGCATTACCGCCGCACTCGACCAGATCGCGCCGATGCTGACAACGCAACGGCGGCGTGGCTACAAGGTTCACGAGGAGGCAGCCGGATACGCCGGGCAAGCATCGATTCCGATACCGATTCCGACTCCGACTCCGACCCCGACCCCGACCCCGAGGCGAGAATCGCACCTCACCCTCACTGCCGCCACCCCCTCACCCATACCGCCCCGTAATGTAATCCTCGGTTTCCTGCAGCCGCGGATTGGTAAACAAGCGCACTGATTCATCGTGTTCGAGCAGGCGCCCGGCGTACAGAAAGGCGGTGTAGTCGGCTACCCGCGCCGCCTGCTGGACGTTGTGGGTGACCAGGATGACGGTATAGCGGGCCTTCAGTTCATTGATCAGGGTCTCGATCTTCAGGGTCGAAATCGGATCCAGGGCGGAGGCCGGTTCGTCGAGCAGCAGCACCTCAGGCTCGACCGCCAGCGCGCGGGCCAGGACCAGTCGCTGCTGCTGGCCCAGCGACAGCGCAAGGGCTTCCTCATCCAGACGATCGCGCACTTCTTCCCACAGACCGGCCAGTTCCAGCGCGGCCTCGACTGCCTGCTCCAGCTCCGGGCGCTTGGGCCTTTGATGCAGGCGCAGGCCATAGGCGACGTTGTCGAACACGGTTCCAGGGAAGGGGTTGGGGCGCTGGAAGACCATACCGACGCGGCGGCGCAACTCCGGCAGCGGCAGCCGGGTGGTGTCGACATCGACGCCCTGCAGCAGCACCCGACCGGACACCCGGGCGCCCGGCCACAGCTCGGTCAGGCGGTTCAGGCAGCGCAGGAAGCTGGTCTTGCCGCAGCCCGATGGGCCGATCAAGGCGGTCACGCTGTGGCGCGGGAAGCCGATGCTGATCTCTTCCAGGACCGTGCGCTGGCCAATGCTCAGGCCCAGATCGATGGTTTGCAGCGCAATCCCGGTCATCGGCGTCAGCCTTGTAGATTCTCGTAGCGCGCGCGCAGATTCGCGCGGGCAAAGATCGCGGCGCCGTTCAGTGCCAGCACCAGCAGCAACAGCGCCAGCGCGCAGGCGAAGGCCTGCTGCGCGGCGTAGACATGGCCGGTGGCGCTGGTGGCCAGATCGAGAACGCGAAAACCCAGGTGCATGAAGGGTCGTTCCAGGTGGAGATAGGGCGCATCGGCACTGACCGGCAGTTGCGCCGCAAAGCGTACCGCGCCGA
>JBGTIE010000338.1:0-4141 GCA_041745855.1 Lysobacterales bacterium
GGCGATCGGCCCGGCCAGCTTCGAGGTCGGGCCGGAAGTACGCGCGGCCTTCGTCGGCGCCGACCCGGCCAGCGCCGCGGCTTTCATCGACGCTGCTGGTGACAAGTACTACGCCGATCTATACGCGCTGGCCCGGTGCCGGCTGACCGCGCTTGGCCTGGCGCGGATCAGTGGCGGCGGCCTGGACACCTACGCCGACCCAGGTCGCTTCCACTCCTACCGCCGCGACGGCCGGCACAGCGGACGGATGGCGACACTGGTCTGGCGTGGTGCCAACCCGGATCAGTCCTCGAAGCCGCTGGCGAGCAGCTCCTCGATATCCTCGTAGGCGCCGCGATCCAGCGGCCCGACATTGTTCGGTATGGCGGGCAGATCGACATTTCGCGGCAGTCCGGATATGTCCACTGGGGACTCGTTGCCATCAGCGGCGCAGCGATCCAGGTTGCTTGATCCGGCGCTGAGCCGGTACATACCCGCCTCCTGATCGAAAAAGCCCGGGGCGTGGGCATCGCCACCGAGCGCGCCGCCCTCGCCGGTGTTGAGACAGGCGAACTGGGTCGTGCCATTGCCCTGGATGTGGCTGCGCCCGGTCGGGACCAGGAAGATCGAGCGGCTCAGTTCCAGCGCGGTTGGAGCGCTGCTAACGACACTGATCGCCCCGGCAACGAAGTCGTTGTCGACCACGGTCGCAAAATCCATTCTCAGGCTGGACTCACCCTCCAGACTGATCAGCCGTGCATCGCTCACGTTGGCTCGGATCAGCACGTTGTCCAGGGTGACCTGGGCCGTGGCGTTGGCCCGCAGGACTGCGCCGCTGGAGGCGATATTGCCCTCCAGCCGGGTGTGGCTGAGGTTCAGCGTGCCACTGCTTACGAAGGCGCCCGCGCCGCTGCCGACCGGGGTGCCGGCAGGGCCGAGCAACTGGTTTCCGCTCAGCCGGGAGCACTGGTCATCGCCGATTGCACAAGCGTCAAGGCCTCGGCCGAGCGTGGCCGTTGCACCGGCGGTGATGAACAGTCCAGCGCCCGTCAGTTGTGCCCGGTTGTTCTCGATCCAGGCACCGTGGGCGGTGAACTGGGTCCCCGCCCCGCTCAGATAGACGCCGCCGCCACGCGGGGACGCTTCCCCCTGAGCGATGTTTTCGCTGATGGACAGACGCTGACCAGGCCATGACTGCAGACTGATGACACTTTCGGTGTTGGCGAATATGCCGGCTCCCTCGGTAGCGGCGTTGGCGTCGATGCGTGTGTCCCCCCCATCCATGGTACTGAGCAATTGGCAGCCGACACCGCGAACACCGCCGCCGACAGTTGCCGCCGTGTTGCCCCTGATCTGGGTCGCGCCGAGGCGCATCCGGGCCTGCTGGCAAAGAACGCCGCCGCCCTGCGCGGTCGCGACATTGCCGGCACCGGGCGTGCCGATCCGGCTGCCGTCAAGCAGATTGATGCTCAGGGCGGCGGGGCTAACGCTGAAGGCGAAAACGCCGCCACCAAACTGCGCGGTGTTGTTGAATACGTCGACGTTCCGCAAATTGACCTGACCCTGACCGGTGATGGCAAGGCCGCCGCCGTTGCCGGCAGGATTGTCGGCGTCAATGATGCTCAGCTTGACCAAATCCAGATTCAGCACCGCAGGCATGGAGCCGTTTATCGACAGCGCCGGGCCGCCACTGAAGTTGGCGCGTAGTGTGGTGGTGGAGGTCGGGTCAGGTGCGCCACAGGCCGGATAGCCGCCGACGACGCGGAGGGTGCGGTTGGCGAATACCAGCGAGGCGGGCAGGGCAAACTCGGGTCCTACCAGGCGGATCTCCGAGCCAGGCGCGAGGTCATTGACCGCCGCTTGAATGGTCGGGTAGTCGCAGACCACGGTGGAACTGACATAAGCGACCGACGGCAGGCCGGCGAGTGCCGGCGTCGCCGGCAGGGAAAGGCATAGCAGTCCGAAGGCGGCGCCGATGGTCAGACGCGGTGCGCTCCCAGTGCGAGTGGAAGCGGCGTGCATGAGCGCTGGGTGCCCGGAGGTGGCGAGAATGGACATGAAGGTTGGTTCCGATAGTGGCTGAGCCCCAGTCGGGGCTTGCCTCCTGAATACGCAGGCATGCGGCGGGAACGACACGGAGCCGTAGCTCGGGCAAAAATTGCGAATTGGCGACAAGGTCCGGCCACCTCGTTCGCCATCATGGCGTCGGTTCAATCAGGAGTCCGGCTGTGACGAGCGTTCGGCGGGTCCCTGTTGCAACTTCGCTCGTTCAGCCAGAATGAAACTCGCGCATGCTATGCATGGAACCGTTTTCCATCGTGTCCGGAGGACGCCATGAACTTCAAGATGATTGCTGCTGTCGGTGCGCTGTTGAGTTGCGTCGCATTGCTGCCGATGTCCGCGCTGGCTTTGCAGTATCCCGACCGGGAAGGCTTGGTCGAGGTCGAGGGCAAGACCTTGGACCAGGCCTGGTTGCGGCCGGGCGTGGATCTGAGCGTCTACGACAAGGTGCTGGTCGAGCCGGTCAGCCTGAGCTTCAAGGCCGATTGGCAGCGCGATATCAACCGCAGCCAACGCAGTCCGGCACGCAAACTCAGCAACGCCGACGTGGCGAAGATCGAGGCCCGCACTCGCGCCGACTTCGATCAGGGCTTCGCCGACCAGTTGCGCAGAGCCGGCTACCAACTCGTCAGCAACGCAGGTCCCGACGTGCTGGTGTTGCAACCCGCGCTCAGTGAGCTGTACATCAATGATCCGGCCGTTGAAACCGTCGGGCGCAGCGAGATCTTCGTCACCCACGCCGGTCAGGCGACGTTGACGATCAAAGCCATCGATGGCGCCAGCGGCAGTCTGCTCGGCGCCACCATCGACCACCGCAAGACCCGGGACCACAACGTCATCAAACGCTCCTCACCGGTGTTCACCCATGCCGACCTGCGCGAGCTGTTTGCCGACTGGGGTCGGATCGTTGCCACCGATCTGCATCATTTGCATCAGCGGCCGGTGTTGTCGCAGCGTTGAGCAGGGCTGAGGGCTGAGGGCTGAGGGTCAGGAGAGCAGGGCCCAGGGCACAGAAGGCGCAACTGTGCCACGTAGGATGTCGCTGAGCTTAAGCGAACCGCATCTTTGAGCAGTTCCAATGGCCAGTTCCAGTTCCAGTTGAGAGCAGTTCGACCGAGGCGGACGAGCGTTTGATCCAGGTAGGGATCGCGCTGAATTTCGGTCAACAGCATGGTTCTGGCCTGAACGCGACCGCACGGGCCGCGTGAATCGGCGACGCCCGAGCGTGATCCGTATTAGCGCCTCAGGCTTTCCGCCGTCATTACCTTAAACGTCTGTCTATCTGTTGACACGATGTCAACTCAGCGCTAGCATGCGTCCATGAGCTACGTCATCGAACGCCGTCTGGAAGAGAAGGAGCAGCGCCGCACCGACATCGTCGATGCGGCCGAGGCCTGTTATTGCGAAGGCGACTGGGAAAAGGTCACGATGGACCAGATCGCCCGTCGCGCGCGGATCAGCCGGGCGCTGCTGTATGTCTACTTCAAGGACAAGGACGATCTGCATTTCGCCATCGCCGAGCGTGCGCTGAGCGCGCTGCGCGAGCGCTTTATTGCGGCGATGTCGCAGCATGAGCGCGGTCTGCAGCAGGTCGAGGCAATCGGCCGCGCCTACGTGATCTTTGCCGATGAACTGCCGCACTACTTCAATGCCTGTTCGCGCTTCGAGGCCCATCAGCCGGACGAAGTCGACGCGCAGAGCAATGAGTGCGCCTGCATGATCGCCGGCGATGCGGTCCACGGCCTGGTCGCCGACGCGATTAATCGCGGCATGAAGGACGGCTCGATCTCGACCAGCGTCGGCGACCCGATGCTCACCGCGATCGTCCTGTGGGGATTCATCCACGGCATCATCCAACTCGGCAAGACCAAGGCCCACGTGATGGCGCGCGATGGTCTGAGCATCGAAAGCCTGGTCGATCAGGGCATCCGCATGGCAGGCAGGGCGTTGGCTTATGGACCCGTTTAGAGGGCCCAGGGCTCAGGGCACAGGGCCCAGAAAAAGCCGGCAAGAGTCTGCTCCCCGTTCGAGCGAAGCCTTCAGAGATCAGGGCCCAGCTGAAGCGCCCCGGAGTTTCGACTCTGGGCCCTGGGCCCTGAGC
>JBGTIE010000339.1:0-6389 GCA_041745855.1 Lysobacterales bacterium
TGGCGCTGGACCTCGTCCCTGACCCGCGACGACACCGGCGCCGGCGCATGCGAG
The DNA here is from genome assembly GCA_041745855.1 of Lysobacterales bacterium. Lineage (GTDB taxonomy): Bacteria > Pseudomonadota > Gammaproteobacteria > Xanthomonadales > SZUA-5 > JAWLAT01. Next base: position 55 of record JBGTIE010000339.1, read on the forward strand.
TTGATCTGGTTGACGGAGATCTACGTGCGGTGAAGCAGCAGGGTTGGCGTGTTCCAGAGGCAGCAATGTGTAGTCGGGGTCGGAATCGGAATCGGAATCGGGATCGGCATCAAACGCAATGCGCTCTTGCGCTGAGGCGGCGTAGCCACGCGGCCACGAGGTTCGCGGGCAATTAGGACGGTTACGCCGAAACGAATCGATTCCGATTCCGACCCCGACCCCGACCCCGACCCCGAGGGAACTCGCTGCGGAAGAACTGCCGTACAATCCGGCACCCGATCGCCGCCACGGGACCGATCGGCGAGCGAGCCGCGTCTTCGGCGCCGGCTGGTGGGCGTCGGGGATTGCGGGTGCCTCTGCTGCATCACCTCAACGCGCACCCCCAGACCGCGCGCTCTGGCCTTGCGGCTGGCCGCTCCCAGCGCCTATAATTGCGAGTTGACAGCGGCCCTCGTGGCCCGACTGCCACACACGGACTGCTCGGTTTGACGCGTCGCGGCGCGATCGTCTTACTGGGGGTTTTGCAAGTATCTGATGTTCAGACCAAAGGAATCACCATGCCGCTTACTGCCGCTCAATCCGCGGAAGTCATCTCCGACTACGGGCGTGCTCCGGGCGATACCGGTTCGCCGGAAGTCCAGGTTGCCCTGCTCACCGCCCGTATCCTCGGCCTGCAGGGTCACTTTGCCGACCATGCCAAGGACCATCATTCCCGTCGCGGCCTGCTCAAGCTGGTCAACCAGCGCCGCAAGCTGCTTGACTACCTCAAACGGAAGGATCTGGGTCGCTATCAGGACCTGATCGGCCGTCTGGGCCTGCGTCGCTGAGTATCGGTCCGGAACAAACAGGCTGATACGAAACAAGAACACCACAACGCGGTCGGCCCAGTGCCGACCGCTTTGTATCCGGAGTCCGGAAAACCGGTCTCCATGATGCCCACCGGCATCGGCTCCACCGAAGAAAGAACCTCCAAAGACGAATAGGCGAAATATTGTGGCAAAAGTAACCAAGCAGTTTCAGTACGGTGACCAGCTGGTCACGCTCGAGACCGGTGAGATCGCCCGCCAGGCGACCGCTGCGGTCAAGGTCAGCATGGGTGATACGGTGGTCCTGGTGACCGTGGTCGCCGACAAGCGCCTGAAGGAGGGCCGGGATTTCCTGCCCCTGACGGTCAACTATCAGGAGAAGTTCTACGCCGGTGGACGCATCCCGGGTGGTTTCTTCAAGCGCGAAGGTCGCCCGACCGAGCGCGAGACCCTGATCTGCCGCTTGATCGACCGCCCGATCCGGCCGCTGTTCGCCGAAGGTTTCCGCCACGACATCCAGATCATGGCCACGGTTCTCTCGGTGACTCCCGAGATCGACGGTGACATTCCGGCCCTGATCGGTGCTTCGGCCGCGCTGGCGCTGTCCGGACTGCCGTTCAACGGTCCGATTGCCGCGGCCAAGGTCGGTTACCGCGACGGTGGCTACCTGCTCAATCCGAGCAACACCGATCTGAAGACCTCCGACCTGGAACTGGTCGTCGCCGGTACCGCCAATGCGGTGCTGATGGTCGAGTCCGAAGCAAAACTGCTCAGTGAGGAAGTCATGCTGGGTGCGGTGACTTTCGGTCATCGCCAGATGCAGGCCGCGATCACCGCAATCAACGAGCTCGCAGCCGAAGTCGGCGTCACCCCGTTCCCTTGGTCGCCGCTGGCCGAGAATGCCGAGCTCAGCGCCGCGGTCAAGGCGCAGGCCCTGGCGGCAGTCGAGGCGGCACTGGCGATTACCAGCAAGCCCGATCGCAAGGCCGCCATCAGCGCCGCCCGTCAGGCGACGGTGGAAGCACTGCGCGCCCAGGGCGAGGAAAAGGGCTGGTCCGACGCCGACATCGCGCGCGTGTTCAACGATCTGGAATACAGCACGATGCGCGAGACCGTGCTGGCCGGCAAGCCGCGTCTGGACGGCCGCGATGGCAAGACCATTCGCGCGATCAATGTGCAGACAGGCATCCTGCCGCGTACCCATGGCTCGGCACTGTTCACTCGCGGCGAGACCCAGGCCATCGTGACGATCACCCTGGGCACCGGCAAGGACGCCCAGCTGATCGATGCGGTCGAAGGCGAGAGTCGCGAACAGTTTATGCTGCACTACAACTTCCCGCCGTACTGCGTCGGTGAAATCAGCATGATGCTGGCACCCAAGCGGCGCGAGATCGGCCATGGCCGGCTGGCCAAGCGCGGCGTGCAGGCGGTCATGCCCAAGCATGAGGACTTCCCCTACGTGATCCGCGTGGTGTCGGAAATCACCGAGTCCAACGGTTCGAGCTCGATGGCGACGGTCTGCGGCAGCTCGCTGGCGTTGATGGATGCCGGCGTGCCGATGGTCGCGCCGGTAGCCGGTATCGCGATGGGTCTGATCAAGGAAGGCGAGCGCTTCGCCGTGCTGTCGGACATCATCGGTGACGAAGACCACCTTGGCGACATGGATTTCAAGGTGGCCGGCAGCGATCAGGGCATCAGCGCGCTGCAGATGGACATCAAGATCGACGGCATCACCGAAGAGATCATGCGCATCGCGCTGGGTCAGGCCAGTGAAGGCATCAAGCACATCCTGGGCGAAATGGCGAAGGTGATCTCCACCCCGCGCGCCGAGATGAGCGCCTATGCACCGCGCCTGTTCACGATGAAGATCCACCCGGACAAGATCCGCGACGTGATCGGCAAGGGTGGCGTTACCATCCGCCAGATCACCGAGGAAACCGGCACCAGCATCGACATCCAGGACGACGGCACGATCACGATCGCGTCGAGCAACCAGGTCGCCGCCGACGCCGCCCGCAAACGCATCGAGCAGATCACCGCCGATGTCGAGCCGGGTCGCATCTACGAAGGCCGCGTTGCCAAGCTGATGGATTTCGGCGCCTTCGTGACGATCCTGCCCGGCCGTGATGGCCTGGTCCACGTGTCGCAAATCTCCAACGAGCGGGTCGAGAACGTCGCCGACAAGCTCAAGGAAGGCGACATGGTCCGAGTCAAGGTGCTCGAAGTCGACAAGCAGGGCCGCATCCGGCTGAGCATGAAGGCGGTCGAGGAAGACGCCAACGCCAGCTGATCCAGCTCACGCTGCACGATGGAGAAGGGCGCCTTTGGGCGCCCTTTTCTTTGGGCGTCGCGAAAGGAACCCCGAGTTGCACGCGGGCGTAATTGGAACCCCGAGTTGCACTCGGGCCAGTTGCGCAGCAACTCGGGGTTCCGACAAGGGCAATGGAACCCGGAGTTGCACTCGGGCCGGTTGCGCAGCAACCGTTTCGCCGTTCGTCGTCTGCCCGGGGAATGCGGTTCGGGGCGTCACCGGCGCCTTTGCCCAAGTACAACTCGGGGTTCCGACGAGAGCAATGGAACCCCGAGTTGCACTCGGGCCAGTTGCGCAGCAACCGTTTTGCCGTTGCTGGTCAGCCCGGGGAATGCGGTTCGGGGCGTCACCGGTGTCTTTGCCCGAGTACAACTCGGGGTTCCGACGAGAGCAATGGAACCCCGAGTTGCACTCGGGCCGGTTGCGCAGCAACCGTTTCGCCGTTCGTCGTCTGCCCGGGGTATACGGTTCAGGGCGTCAGCGGCGCCTTTGCCCGAGTACAACTCGGGGTTCCGACAAGAGCAATGGAACCCCGAGTTGCACTCGGGCCGGTTGCGCAGCAACCGTTTTGCCGTTCGTCGTCTGCCCGGGGAATGCGGTGCGGGGCGTCACCGGCGCCTTTGCCCGAGTACAACTCGGGGTTCCGACAAGGGCAATGGAACCCCGAGTTCCGACAAGAGCGGCCCACCGTGATCGTACAGAACCGCTCCTGCGCAGCGCCCGCACCAACGCCGTAGTCGTACTCGACGTTCAGCACCGGACCGAGAAAGCGCTCGGCTTGCCGTTGCAGTTCAACCGGCGAGTACGGCCGGATGATCTCGCTGGTGTGCAGCGTGCGGCCGCCGAAAGCGCCGCGGCAGCGGTAGCGGCGCTCGATCCGATGGCAGCCATCGGCAAGCGTGCTGATCCGCTTGTGCCTGACCAGCCAACGCACGCCGAGCCAACGCGCGTAGTCGCGCAACCAGCCGCTGTCGGTGAGTGCCGGTCGCGGAATGAAGGCGTCGAGGATCACCGACGCGCCGGGCCGCAGGGCCTCTCGCAGGCCGTTGGCCAACTGCCGCCAGTCCTCATCATTACGCAAGCAAGTCACCAGCGAGTAAGGCAGCAGAACCAGCGCAAAATCCGCCCGCAGGGATAGCTTTCGCAAGTCCATCTGCGCCAGCGCAACCGACGGGCCACAGCGCTCGCGCGCACGTCGCAGCATTGGCAAGCTGAGATCGATACCGAGGGCCTCGATGCCGGCCGAACGCAGTGCAGCAAGCACCCGGCCGTTGCCGCAGCCCAGTTCCAGCACCGGGCCGTTCACTGCGCGCGCGGCCTTCACGTACCAGGCCAGGTCCGGCAGATTCATGCTGGCGCCCATGTCGGCGTCATAGATGGGCGCAATGGCATCGTAGAGCTTCACGGGCCTGCGACTTCCCCGATCAGCGCCACCAGTCGGTCGGCACGCGACTGCCAGCACCACGGCGCAATCGCCGTGGGCGCTTCAGACTCGGCGGCATGGCGGGATGCTGGGTCCTCCAGGAGCCGCACGATCGCCGGCAGCATCGTCGCCACATCAATCACCCGCACCAGCGCCGGGGAGTCCAGCCAGTCATACCCGCGCGCGCCCTCGGTGGTGCTGAGCATGACCCGGCCGTGCGCGAGTGCCTCGGCGATTTTCAGTGCCGAACCCTCGGTGCCGGTTTGCGGATTCAGCGTGAGCAGCGCCTGCGCATAGCTGGCGGACGGATCAACGTAGCGATCGACCAACGTCACGCCGCTCGGCACGGCGGTGTCGCCCCAGTAATCCAAGGCATTCGGTCCGGCCAGGACGCGCAGTCGCAGCCCTGGAAAGCGTGCCTGCAGCGGCTGCCAGACCTGCGCCAGGAAGCCGCGCAGGCCAATCAGATTGGGACGATAGCGCAACGGGGCGACCAGCAGCAGAAAGCCGTCGTTTGGCGAGAGTTGGTGTGCGGTCGCCGATAAACGCACACCGTTGTCGATCAGCCGCTGGCGCGGATGCTGCCAGTAGTCCAGATCGGCCGCGGTGCTCAGGACCACCGCGCCGACCTTCCCGATCGCGCGCTGGACGCGCGCCTTGTCTGCCTGAGGCAGCAGCCGACCAGCATCGTGCAGACTCCAGATCACCGGCGTGGCCTGGGTCAAGCTTTCGATCAACCCCAGACACTCGACCTGCTCGAAACAGATCGCATCGAAGCGCTGCTGGGTCAACAGGCGCTCCAAAGCCTGGCGAAACCTGCGGTGGGCGTGTGCCTCCCAGCGATCCACGTCGCCGTGCGGCGGACGACCGCCCACCGGGTGGATCTCGCGGAACCATTGGTCGTCGTCGGTCGGGCCGTCATCACGCTCACATTCGTCGTGCAGTAGCACCCAGTCGATGCGTTCACTGCTGGCACGGGCGAGTTCGACAATCCGCCGTGCGCCGCCATGGGCCGGTGGCAAGATCGCGAAAGGCGAGACCAGCAGTACCCGCGGTCGCTGCTGGCGAAAGCGCTGAGGGTTCGGGTAGCGTTGCCGCAACTGGTCAGCAAGCGACTCAGCGGTCAAGGCGCCCAGTACTCGTGCCCGTGCCCGACGATGCTCCCCGACCAGGGCGCGAGCACCGGCAGCCAGGCGATCACCGTGACCGCCAGACCAGCGCGGGGCGCCAAACAGATCGCCATAGCGCCAGCGGAAGTGGGCCAGATTGCGGCGGACGATGGCTTCTACCTGGTCGGCGGCGTAGTAGCGTCCGATCGTGCCGCGATGCTCATGGATTGCGCGCGAGGCAGGGCAATACAGCACGCGCAAGCCGTCGGCCCAGGCCTGCATCGCCCAGTCGGCGTCCTCGAAGTAGAACGGTGCGTAGCGGTGGCTGTAGCCGAGGTAACGCTGCAGCATGGCGGTACGGAACAGCGAAGCACCGCCGCCGGCATACAGATGGGCGCGGACGCACTCACCGGCCGGCAGCAGGTCGTGCAACTCCAGCTCACCCACGGCGTTGCGCACCGGCACCGTATAACCGGTCTCCTCGCGGCGCCGGCGGGTATCGGCGAACTCGATCTGGCTGGCGATCGCGAAGATGTCCTCGCCGCACCAGGGCAGCAGCTGCTGCAGCGCGTCCGGTGCCAGCCGCATGTCGCTGTTGAGCAGATAGACCCATTCGGCGTCGATGCCTGCCAGGCCGGCCCGGACCGCGCCATGGAAGCCCAACGCGCGGCGGTGGAACTGCCAGC
>JBGTIE010000340.1:0-2817 GCA_041745855.1 Lysobacterales bacterium
CCCGGCTGCGCGCCGAGCAGCGCCAGGCCGGCGCCGATCCGGCCGAGCTGGAGGCGCAACACGCCGACTTGCAGGCACAGATCCAGGCACTCGAGCAACTGCAACCGAGCGTCGAGCGCATCGACCAACTCGATCAGGATCAACGTCGACTGAGCCACCACGAGACCCTGCTGGCCGGCCTGGGTGAACTCAGCCAGACCCTCGACGGTGAGGAAACCGGCGCGGTGCGCTCGCAGTTGCTGCGCTGCGAACAGGAAATGGCGCGGCTGGCGGCGATTGACCCGGCGCTGACGCCATCGATCCGCACTCTTGAGGAGGCGCGTATCGGCATCGAGGAGGTTGCCCGCGAGCTTCGCGGTCGGCTCGAGGACAGCGAACTGGACCCGCGCCAGCTGGCCGAGGTCGAGACGGCGCTGTCGGCCCTGCACGCGCAGGCGCGGCGCCACCGCGTGCTGGTGGCTGATTTGCCAGGCCTGCTGCAGTCATTGCAGCAGCGCGAGGCCGAACTACGCGCCCGGCTGGACCGCTTGCAGCGATTTGCCGCGCTGGAGACCGAACTGCTGGCGACCTATCGTCACCACGCAAGCCAGCTCAGTGACGGACGTAGCCAGGCGGCCCGCGCGCTGGCCGCGCAAGTCAACCAGCTGATCGCCGAATTGGGCATGGGTGGCGGCTGTTTCGAGGTCGAATTCACCCCTCGGCCAGACGAGGAAGCCAGTACCGAGGGCGCCGAACAGGTCGAGTTTCTGGTCAGCACGAATGCCGGCATGCCGCCGCGGCCATTGCGCAAGATCGCCTCGGGCGGTGAACTGGCTCGCCTCTCGCTGGCGATCAAGGTGGCCACCGCCGACGTCGAGGACGTGCCGGTGCTGGTTTTCGATGAGGTCGATTCAGGCATAGGCGGCCCGACCGCCGAGATCGTCGGCCGCAAGCTGCGCACGCTGGGACTGCGCCGTCAGGTCCTCTCGGTGACCCATCTGGCCCAGGTTGCCGCCTGTGCGCATCATCATCTGCGTGCGTCCAAGCTGGAACGCGAGGGCAGCACGGTCGGACAGCTGGAGCACCTGGGCGCCGAACGGCGGCGCGAGGAAGTGGCCCGCATGCTGGGCGGGATCGAACTGACCACGCAATCGCTGGCGCACGCCGACGAACTGCTGACGCAGGCGCAGGGCTCGAGCTGAACCGGTGGGCCGGCGCGTCGGACGCACCTACTTCTTGGGACGGACGTACAGCACCAGACTGTGATCGTCCAGCACATAGCCGTGCTGGTCGGCGATTTCCTTTTGCAGCCGTTCGATCTGCTCGTTGTGGAACTCGATCACCTTGCCGGTCACCATGCACAGCATGTGGTCGTGGTGCGCGCCGTTGTCCAGTTCGTAAACCGACTGGCCACCCTCGAAGTTGTTCCGTTTCACCAGCCCGGCGGCCTCGAACTGGTTCAACACCCGATACACCGTAGCCAGACCGATCTCGTCGCCAGCATCGAGCAGGACCCGATAGACGTCCTCGGCAGTCATGTGCTTCTGCTCGGCGGTCTCGAGTATCTCGAGGATGCGGGTGCGCGGATGGGTGACTTTCAACCCCACCTTTCGAAGATCCTGGGATTCCACAAAGACCTCAACAGTCAGCCGCCATCAGACTTCGGGAGTGTATCATCCGCCGTCTTGCCAAGGCCGGAGAGCCTCGTGACCCGAACCCTTCCCATGACCCGAACGCTAATCGGTATCGTCGCCGCGCTGTCGCTGAACGCCTGCGCCTTCATCTATCACCAGCCGGTGCAACAGGGCAGTGTGCTGGAGCAGAAGGACATCGATCTGCTGCAGCCGGGCATGACCAAGCGTCAGGTCAGCCTGGTCATCGGCACGCCCGCGGTGATCAGTCCGTTCAAGCAGGATCGTTGGGATTACGTCTTCACCTTCCGCAACAAGGACGATGACGTCGAGCGGAAGAACTTCACGGTCTATTTCGAAAACGGCGCGCTGGCTCGCACCGAGGGCGACTACCAGCCCGGCGGCAGCGGTGAGGAGCCCGGCTCCGCCAGCGCCGAAGCCGCGATCAGGGACGTCCAGCTCGACAATTGACGCCAACCCCGACGGCGCGAACGCCAGCCGCACCGCTGCCGTCGTCTTGGCCCGGATGCTTCATGAACGTCCGTAGGCGACCCAAACTGATGTTTTGAGGAACCTGCGAGGCCTGAGGGCCCAGGGCCCAGGGCCCAGTCCAGAGCGAATTTGAGGCGAGTGTGTAGGTTACCGCTCAGTTTGGCTGGCCTTAGGTCGGCTCTTGACCTTGCTGGGCCCTGGGCCCTGAGCCCTGGGCCCTTCAACCGCTACACCCTTTAAAACATCCGTTCGAATCGCACCCCCGCGGACCGCGCCGCGCCCTCGGCGGTCTCGCACCCGTCCACGGTTCGCTAGTCCGCCTCCACCATGATCGCGTACTTGCGGCCGCCTTCATGGCTGATGTTGGCTGCTCCCAGGTCCACGTCCCCCACCAGCCAGTAGCCACGCTGGACCCGGACTCCGGCGCGGACCACCACGATCGCGTCGTCATAGCGATACAACTGATCGCCGGGCTGCAGATGTTCTGGCCGCAATGTGGTTGTCAGCCGACGGCCGCCGTTGAAGATTCGCTCCAGTCGTGCGCGCTCGGCCGTATTGAGCTGCGGCTCGACCGAAGTGACCACCTGGGGAACCGGCGCTACGACTTCTGGCTCGGCGACCACCGGATCCGGCGCGGGCGTGGCTGGCGGACTGACCGGCGCAGGCGCGGGTGCCGGAACGGGAGTTGGCACTGCAACGGGTGCCGGAGCGGGTG
>JBGTIE010000341.1:0-3047 GCA_041745855.1 Lysobacterales bacterium
GGTCGCTTTCCTTGACGCGCAGTTCGGCGGCGCCGCGGACGCGGGTGGTGCCTGTCGCAGCGGCGGCGGCGATGAACAGGGCGGGGAATTCGTCGATCATGTCGGGCACCCATTCGGGGGGCACGTCGATGCCGTTCAGGCTGGCGGCGCGTACGCGCAAGCGGGCGCGCGGGCCTTCTTCGCCGGCCGGCAGGGGCTCGATGTCAATGTCTGCGCCCATCGCCTGCAACGCGAGCAGCAGGCCGGTGCGGCGCGGGTGGATGCCGACGTCGTTGATCAACAAATCGGAGCCGGCAACGATGCTGGCGCCGACCAGCGGGAAGGCGGCCGAGGAAAAGTCGCCGGGAACGCGCAGTGCCCTGCCCTGCCCCTGTCCACCGCCGCGCACGGTCACCGCATCGGCATCGATCCGCACCAGCCAACCGAAGGCCTGCAGCATGCGTTCGCTGTAGTCGCGGGTCGGGCGTGGTTCGCGCACGACGGTTTCGCCGGCTGCGTACAGCCCTGCCAGCAGGAGTGCCGACTTGACCTGCGCGCTGGCGACCGGCACGGCGTAGTCGATGCCCTTCAGCGGTCGGCCGCCATGAATGCGCAACGGCGGTCGGCCGTCATCGCTGTCGATCTGCGCACCCATTTGGGTCAAGGGTTCGATCACCCGCTGCATCGGCCGCTTGCTCAGGGATGCATCGCCCACCAGCTTGGAGGCGAAAGTCTGCCCGGCCAAAAGACCGGCGAGCAGACGCATGCCGGTGCCGGCGTTGCCGCAATCGAGTGCCGCGGCTGGGGTCTGCAGGCCGTGCATGCCAACACCATGGACGATTCGTCGTTCGGCGCTCGGGGCCTCGATGCGCACACCGAGTTGGCTGAACACCGCGGCGGTGGCGCGGGTGTCTTCGCCTTCGAGGAAGCCGTCGACCTCGGTCACACCAACGGCGATGCTGCCGAGCATGATCGCCCGGTGCGAGACCGATTTGTCGCCCGGCACGCGCAGCTCACCGCGCAGTGGGCCGCTGCGGCTGACCTGCCAGTCGAGGCGGTCGCCGCTGCTGCTCATGTCACCTCCGTGGGGGTCAGCGGAAGGACCTCGGCCAGCGCGGCGAGCACCCGTTGCAGCGCCGGCTGGTCGGCAATCGTTATGCGCAGACAGTGCGGCAGACCGTAGCCCGCTACGGGCCGCAGCAGTACGCCGCGGGCGGCCAGTGCCTGGAAGATTGGCGCGGCGGGCTGGCCGAAATCGAGCAGCAGAAAGTTGCCTTGTGAGGGATAGACGCGCAGCCCGGTCGCGGCCAGCGCCTGCTGCCAGATGACGCGCTGCTGCAATGTGGTCGCCACCACCTGGGCCAGATGCTCCTCGTCGGCCAGCGCCGCTCGCGCGGCGCGCTGGGCCAGGTCGTTGCCGTTGAAGGTCAGCCGGGTGCGTTCGAGGATCGCTGCCAATTCCGGCGCCATCAGCGCGTAGCCCATCCTCAGCGCGGCCAGGCCATAGGCCTTGGAGAATGTCCGGGTGACGATCAGGTTCGGGTGCTCGCCGAGCAGGTCGACCGCGCTGATCCAGTCGGCTGCGTCGACGAATTCGGCATAGGCCTCGTCGACCACGACGATCACCTGCTCAGGCACCCGCGCGAGAAAGTCGCGCAGCGTGGCCGCGTCCCAGCCGCCGCCGGTGGGGTTGTTCGGATTGGCGAGATAGATCAGGCGGGTCTGCGGTGTGATCAACGCCAGCATCGCCGCCGGATCGGCGTTCAGCGCCTGCGGATGATCGAGCGCGAAGGCTGGTGCCTGATCGAGCTCCGCGCCCGCCTGCAGTGCGGCGATCGCGAACACCGCAAAACCATGCCGCGAGGCGATCACCCGCTGGCCCGGCCCGGCCAGTGTGCAGCCGATTTGCACCAGCAGCTCATGGCTGCCATTGCCGATGACGATGCCTTCTGGCGTTACGCCAAGCCGATCGGCGAGCGCCGCCTTGAGCGCGCGGGCGGACGGGTCCGGGTAGTAGGCGAGCCGCTCGAAGCCATCGGGGATCAACTGCCGAACTTGCGGCGACGGGCCCCAGTGGCTTTCGTTGCCGGAAAGTTCGAGCACGTCGGTGATGCCGTAGCGCTCGCGAACGCCGATGGCGTCGAGCCCCGGATCGTAGGGCATGAGGCGGCGTAGAGTTTCGGGACTCATAGGGCTGAGGGCATGAGACCGGCCTGGGCTGACTTCGATGGGATCGAGGGCCCAGGGCTCAGGGCCCAGGGCCCAGGGAGCATCGGCTTCGTTCGGGTTGAGGGCGAGAGACCGGCTTGGGCTGGCTTCGACGGACTAGAGGGCCCAGGGCTCAGGGCACAGGGCCCAGAAAGCGTTAGCCTCGTTCGGATTGAGGGCGAGAGACTGGCCCGGGCTGGCTTCGATGGGATCGAGGGCCCAGGGCTCAGGGCCCAGGGCCCAGATAGAGCGGGCCTCGATGGCTGACCGGGCGTCGGACGGTGCGCGCTTTGCGAGCCGGAACGAAAAGCACACAGTCGCTCCGGAACACCTACCTCGCTGGGCCCTGGGCCCTGAGCCCTGGGCCCTCTGCGACACACTCCCAACTCACCGCCAGACCTCACCAACCCACTGGGCCCTGAGCCCTGGGCCCTGGGCCCTGTGACGAGAGCTCTCATCATGGCGCCAGACGTCACAGCAGCGCGACGGGGTAGGACCCAAGAACGCGCACCGCCCCATCCAGCGGGTCCAAGTCGGATAAAGCCTGCTTGACCTTGCCATCCTCCACATGACCTTCGATATCGATGAAGAACACGTACTCCCACTTGCCGCTGCGGGAAGGGCGCGATTCGATTCGGGTCATGTTGATACCGTGGCGGGCGAAGGGGTCGAGCAGTTTGTACAGCGCGCCGGGGCGGGCGCCGCCGCCGGTGAGCATCAGCGAGCTCTTGTCATGGCCGGTGGGCGGCATCAGCTCGCGGCCGATGACCAGAAAGCGCGTGGTGTTGTCGGCCTGGTCCTCGATGTTGGCGGACAGGATCGGCAGCGAGTAGACCTGCGCCGCGGCTTCGCCGGCGATC
>JBGTIE010000342.1:0-8796 GCA_041745855.1 Lysobacterales bacterium
CGACGCCGGCGGCCGCATCCGCAGCACTAGCGAACGCCTCGGGCGCCACGCCGAATGCGTCGATGTCTGGGCCCCGGCGGCTGGTCCGACCCTGTACACACACCTCGCACCAGCGGGACCGGTACTGCCAGTCGCGTTGACGTTGCTGATGATGCTGCTTGGGCGGCGCAAGAGCGCCATGAACCCTCGTCATCGCGAGACCCCTTTTCCGACCCGAAAAAGGGGTCTCGCAATGACAAATCAATGAGTTACGTCATGGGTTCATGGGGTCTGGCGCCCAGTTCATTCTGGGCCCTGCGCCCTGCCCTTGATGCGGTTCGCGGAGCTCACCGACATCCTACGATCGCGGCTCCCAGCTCTTCTGGGCCCTGAGCCCTCCAACTCAGCCACTTCGCGCTTGACAGTGCTTCAGCCGGGACCCATAGTTTCCGACAGATGGGCAGATCGTAAGGAATGGCATGAACGAAGCCACACTCACTTCCAAAGGCCAGACGACGATTCCTCGCGCCTTGCGAGAGCGCTTGGGGCTGGTGGCAGGCTCGAGGCTTATATTTACCGAACTCGCTGACGGCAGCATGCTGGTACGCGTCAAGCAGCGCTCAGTGGCCTCATTGCGGGGAATGCTCAAGACTGACAAGCGTTTGCCAATCGCCGCCCTGCGGCGATAGCTCGTGTTCACCATCGACACGAACGTCCTGGTGCGACTGCTGGTGGACGACGACGTGGCGCAGGCAAAGCAAGTGGAACGATTCATCGCCTCGGAAGAGCTGCAGGGCAATCCTGTGTTGATCTCGCTGCTGGTGCTGCTGGAAACAGAGTGGGTGCTCCGCAGCCGCTATGAACTACCCAAGAGCGAGATCATCGAAGCGCTCGCCGCTTTGCTGGACACGCGGACCTTCCATCTGGAAGACGAAAGCGCAGTCGCGCGCGCGCTCTACCTCTGGCGTCAGGTTAACGCGGGCTTTGCAGATTGTCTGATCGCTGAGCGCCATCTCTCGCTTGGTGCGCAAGCAACCCTCAGCTTCGACAAACAAGCCGCGCGGCGCGCAGGGATGAGGCTCTTGCCGACCGTTTGAGAGCACAGATGTCCTACGCGCCTGCTCTTCTGGGCCGTGGGCCCTGGCCCTCGCTCTTGACTGGAACTGGCCACTGGAACCGCCTGCAGCCGCAGCCCCTCGGGGTCGGAATCGGTATCGGCATCGGAATCGATCCCTTACCCAGCGGACGCGAACCGTGTAGCCGCCCGGTACACGTTCGTTCTTGTCGTTGCGCTTGAAGCCGATTCCGATTCCGATTCCGACCCCGACCCCGAATTCACTTCACTCCTCCGCATCACTGCATCAGTTTGAATCGCACTCCTATCGCCCCCCAACCCTTTCCGCGGGCCCTGGGCCCTGCTCTACTGACCCCTCGGCCCTCAGCCCTCAGCCCTCAGCCCTTCTCTTCACCGTATCGTCTCCACCCCACCCATATACGGCTGCAGCACCGCCGGGATATCGATCGAGCCGTCTTCGTTCTGGTAGTTCTCCATCACCGCGATCAGCGCGCGGCCGATCGCCACGCCGGAACCGTTCAGCGTGTGCAGTGGCTCGGGCTTGCCGTCCGGATTGCGCCAGCGTGCCTGCATCCGGCGGGCCTGGAAGGCTTCGCAGTTGGAGCAGGAGCTGATCTCACGATAGATCTGCTGGCTTGGCAGCCAGACTTCCAGGTCATAAGTCTTGGTCGCGGCAAATCCCATGTCGCCGCTGCACAACAGCATCACCCGGTAGGGCAGGCCCAGCTTCTGCAGCACCGTTTCGGCATGACCGACCATCTCTTCGAGTTGCGCGTCGCTGTCGGAAGGCTTGCAGATCTGGACCAGCTCGACCTTTTCGAACTGGTGTTGGCGAATCATGCCGCGGGTGTCGCGACCGGCGGCGCCGGCTTCGGCACGGAAGCAGACCGAGTGGGCGGTCAGTCGCATGGGCAGTTGTTCGGCCTCGACGATGGAATCGCGGACCAGATTGGTCAACGGCACTTCGGCGGTCGGAATCAGGTACATCCGCCGCCACAGCCAGCGGTGCAGAGTCGCGACCAGCGCTTCGGGATGTTGCATGTCCTGCCACAACTGCGGCGGCAGCCGGCCCAGGGTCATCATTCCGGCATCGCTGGCGATCGCGTTGACCAGGGCCAGCGCGTCCTCTCGATCGCCCCGCGCGACCGCGCCGCGCAGCGATTCCACCGCCCGGCTCTCCATCGCCAGCGAGCGCGAGCCCAGTGGCACCTCGAACAGGTCCTCTTCGAACTTCGGCAGCTGGCCGGTACCGGCGAGCATCTCCGGCAGCACCAGATGCGGCACATTGCATTCGGTGTAGCCATGATCATCGGTGTGCAGATCGAGCATGAACTGCGCCAGCGCCCGATGCAGCCGCGCCAGCGCGCCGCGCAGTACGGTGAAGCGTGAGCCCGACAGACGCGCCCCGGCCTCGCCGTCGAGCCAGCCATGGCGAGCACCCAGTTCGACGTGATCGCGTGCCTGGTATTCGAGCTTGCGCGGGACGCCCCAGTCGCGCACGCACTCGTTGGATTGCTCGTCGGCACCGGTCGGCACGCTTGCGTGCGGCAGGTTGGGGATGCCGGCGGCGATCTGCTGCATCCGCTCCTGCAACTCGGCCAGCGCCGTCTCGTTGGCCTTCAGCCGATCCGGCAGCGCTGCGCTTTCGGCCAGCAGATCGGTCGCGTCCTCGCCGTTGCGCTTTCGCGTACCGATCTCCTTCGCCAGTCGGTTGCGATCGGCCTGCAGCTGCTGCGTTTCGGTCTGCAATCGCTTGCGTTCGGTCTCCAGCCCCTCAAACTCGGCCACCGGCAGATCGAAGCCCCGCCTCGACTTGAGCTGGGCGGCGGTTTCGGCAAGCTGCTGACGCAGCAGGTTGGGATCAAGCATGACGACTCCGGCGCGGGGCGCGTAGGGACAGCCAGCGATTATGCCGTAGAGCGCAGGGCCCTGAACGATCCGGCTTTTCGCGGGTGCGCGCCATACTTGTGCCGACGAGGCTCCTGCCACCAGCAGAGTCGGGAGTCGGGAGTCGGGAGTGCGCATCGGCTAGAGGTTCGCCTTTGCTGTTGTCGTCGCACGATGCCGCCATCGGCGTTCGCACCGCCGGAAGTTTCTGGCGCGCACGCACGTTTCCTGCTTTCGCTCTGGATTTCGCTATCGCTCTGGCTTTCGCCCTAGCTCTTACTCCCGACTCCCGACTCCCAACTCCCGACTTCAAACCACTGACCCCAGCTACACGAGTTTCTATCGCCCTCCACAGACACCGCCGCACGGCCCCCAACGCCGCCCGACTCCGTTATTCATCCGAATGTCGTGGATCGGCAAAGGACGGGGCGCGGGATATGCAAGTCGGAGAAGGCAGTCACTGGTTGGGTGTGCTGGTGGGCGCGCTGTTCACCGCCATTCTGTTGCCGCTGCTGGTGGGTACCCTCGCCAGCCTGCTGCGCCGTCTGGGACGAGGAACCAGCCTGCTGCTGCGCGGCAAGGCGCAGTGGTCCGGCCTGACCGGGATGGGCCGCAAGCTGCGGGAGGAGATGCTCTTCGTTGTGGTGTTCTGCGTTTCAATCGTGTTCAGCTCGTTGATCCTCCTTGTCAGCCTGGTCAACTACTTCCCCACCATCGGCACCTGGTCGCCGCTCACCACGTTACTTACATGGATAGTTGATGACTCAAAGCTGCAGCAGGAACTGGGGCGAGGCGTGGACGAGCAGGACGCAGGTTTGATCCAGCTGGCGCTGACAATGGGCGCCGATGCACGTAATCCCGGCGAGAAGGAGAGTTACCTGCCGCGGTCGCGCTCGCCGGACCTGCGCCAGCTGCTGGTCGAATACGGTGCCAGCCCGAACGGCTTGCGCCATCAAGAGCCGCCGTTACTGCAGGCATTGGAAATACGCGATTTCGAGCTCTATCAGTGGCTGCTACAGGCCGGCGCGAACCCGGACCCGCGCATGCATGCTCCAGACGAGCACCTCATCGTGCTGCTGGCCCGGAGCGAGCCGGCGCTGGGCGATGAATGGCTGACAGCCCTGCTGCGGCACGATCGCGATCTCAATCGACGCAGTGCAACCGGAACCACCGCGCTGGACGTGATGACGCTGGAGCGAGTGCGGCCGGACTGGCACACGATGCTGAGCGAAGCTGGCGCCCGCCACGGATTGCTGCTCGATCGAGGCGAGTACATGCCGGCCGACCATCCGGCGATCACTCACGTGCGCCAGTGGCTGGGGGCACGCGGCACGGCGGACTGGCTGGAGGGCGATGAGCGCTGGGAGCTGCCCGGCGCCGACGCCACCGGTATCTACTACTTCCTGCCGGTCAAGGACATCCAGCTGACCGGTCGCATCGAAGGCAACGAGGCGCTGGTGCGGGCCAGCGGTCCGGCCGGCGGTGGACCTGAGCGTACGACCGTTGTCGCCTTGCGCTGGATCCAGGCTGAAGCGGCCGAGCCGATTGCGCAAGCCGATCCGGCCACCCGCGGATGGTCCCACGGCAGCTGGCGTATTGCCGGCTTCTGGCTCGATAAGCGGTGAACGTTTCGGACTGGGCTCGCCATCGGCGCCTGGTCGATCGCTCGCCCTTTAACTGTCACCAAATACAGGGCTGAGGGCTGAGGGCTGAGGGGTCAGGAAGAGCCGGCGACAGCGAGGTCGCTGGTGTTTGTGCGAATGAGCGCACCGACCCGGGGCGACTGGACTCTCACCAGACACAGGGCTGTGGGCTGAGGGGTCAGGAAGAGCCGGCGACATCGAGGTCGCTGGTGTTTGATGCGCCCCGGCCCGGGGCGATTTGCACTCTTGCAAAAAAACGCCAAGCTCTGCGCCTTTCCTCCGCGTTCTCCGCGTCTCCGCGTGAGTTCGCTCTTGCTCTGGTCTCAATTTCCTTGCAGGAAGGAGCAGGTCACGCGGAGACGCGGAGGACGCGGAGAAAGCATCCGAACATGATCGGGAATCAGTTGTCTCGCGGCACTACCTGCGGTGCGGTCGGAAACCAGCCCCGGGTGCGATTGGCGAACCAGACCAGCGACAGCATCACCGGCACTTCCACCAGCACGCCGACCACGGTAACCAGCGCGGCGCCGGAGTTCAGGCCGAACAGGCCGATGGCGACCGCGACGGCGAGTTCGAAGAAGTTCGAGGTGCCGATCAGTGCACACGGGGCGGCAACATTAAAGGGAACTCGCCACAGGCGCGCGGCGGCGTAGGCGATGGCGAAAATGCCGTAGGACTGGATCAGCAACGGCACCGCGATCAGCGCGATCAGCAGTGGCTTATCAAGGATCACCTTGCCCTGGAAGCCAAACAGCAAGACCACCGTGGCGAGCAGGCCGATCACCGATAGCGGCTTGACCCGGGCGATGAAGCTCGACACCGTAAGCTCGGCCTCGGCCGGTGTGCGCGCGTTGGCGCTCAACCACATCCGCGTGATCACCCCGGCAATCAACGGGATCACCACATACAGCCCGACTGACAGCAGCAGCGTCGCCCACGGCACCTCGATGTCGGTCACGCCCAGCAGCAGCGCCACGATCGGGGCGAAGGCGAAGATCATGATCACGTCGTTCAGCGCGACCTGGACCAGCGTGTAGTTGGCATCGCCGCGGGTCAGCTGCGACCAGACAAAAACCATCGCCGTGCACGGCGCGGCGCCGAGCAGGATCAGTCCGGCGATGTACTGGCCGGCGTTGGCCGGGTCGATCAGGTCGACGAACAGGACCTCGAAGAAGAGCACGCCCAGTGCGGCCATCGTGAAGGGCTTGATCAGCCAGTTGACGACCAGCGTGATGATCAGGCCCTTGGGCCGCTCGTGGACGCGCCGGAGACTGGAAAAATCCACCGCAACCATCATTGGCCAGACCATGAACCAGATCAGGATCGCAACGACGAAATTGACTGATCCGTACTCGAACCCAGCCAGCAGCTGGAACAGCTCCGGAAACGCCGTGCCCAGGCCGATGCCAAGGGCGATGCACAGGGCGACCCAGACCGACAGGTAGCGCTCAAAAAAGCCGATGGACGGGGCTGGAATGGCGCTCATGCATCGGACTCGCTGGCAGCAGTCACTTCCGCGCCGATCCGGTCCAGTTCCCGCTTCAGCGCGGCACGATCAAGCGCCAGTTCCCCCAGCGGCAACGCCAACAGTGCCTCGATGCGGGCGCGCAGGATGCGGTAGGCGGTGTCGAAAGCAGCGTCGATCTGTTTGTCCGTGCCGGTCGCGTGGGCCGGATCCTCGACACCCCAGTGACTGCGCAGGACCGGCCCCAGATAGGCAGGGCAGGTCTCGCCCGCCGCGCTGCCACAGACGCTGATGACGATATCGGGCGTTACCGGCAGATCGTCCCAGGACTTGCTGTGATAGCCATCGGTTGCGATCCCCTCACGCCCCAGCAGCGCCAACGAGCGCGGATGAACCTGACCGGTGGGCTGGCTACCGGCGCTGAGCGCATGCCATCCGGCCCGCGCCAGATGATTGAAGGTGGCCTCGGCCAGGATCGAGCGGCAGGAGTTGCCGGTGCAGAGGAAGAGGATGTTCATGGAGTTCCAATTCAGGGCTGAGGGCTGGGTTGAGAGCAGGGCTGAGGGCTGTGTTGAAAGCAGGGCTGAGGGCTGAGGGCTGAGGGGTCAGGGTTGGTGGTTCAAGGTGATCGTGTGGTTCGTGTTGCGGTTGGTGCTTGGCGAGTGAAGATGCTCCAAGTT
The DNA here is from genome assembly GCA_041745855.1 of Lysobacterales bacterium. Taxonomy (GTDB): domain Bacteria; phylum Pseudomonadota; class Gammaproteobacteria; order Xanthomonadales; family SZUA-5; genus JAWLAT01. The sequence continues at coordinate 6,730 of JBGTIE010000342.1, forward strand.
GCTCTTCTCTCCAGCCCTTTTGATGCGGTTCGCTGAGCTCACCGGCATCCTACGGGCACGCCCGTAGCTCTCCTCGGACATGGACCGGGGTCCCGATCAGACACGAGCGGGCTCCGGCTCTTCCGCTCTTCTGACCCCTCAGCCCTCAGCCCTCAGCCCTGCTCTCAACTGACCCCTCAGCCCTCAGCCCTGTTCTTGAACCGCCCTCAGCCCTGTTTTCGCAAACAACTCACCGCACATCTCCGGCCGCCCCGCACAACACTCCTCGGTCAGCCATCCGATGAGCTCGGGCATCAGGGCCAGATTGGCGCGGTAGCGCTGGTAGCGGCCTTCCTGTTCGACTGTCACCAGACCGGCGTGGGTCAGCGCCTTCAAGTGAAACGACAGATTGGTCGGCGGCACGTCCAGGGTGGTACCGATCTGGCCGGCCACCATGCCTTCGGTGCCCGCCCTGACCAGCAGCCGGTACACGTCCAGCCGCAGACTTGATGCGAGTGATTCGAATATCTTGGTGGCACGCTTGCGATCCATTATTCAATGGTACAAGTAATATTGAATTGTTGTCATCATCGAGTGGATGACTTGCCTCCGGCCGATCCAGCCCCAGTTATTCTTTTCACCAACGATTTCCGAGGTCGCGCATGAAGATTCAGGTCAACACCGACGCCAACATCGAGGGCCGCGAAGCACTGGCTGCCAGGGTCGAGGAGACGGTCACCCGCGTACTGGATCGCTATAAATCGCAGGTCACCCGGGTCGAGGTGCATCTGGGCGACGAGAACGGCGCCCGCAAGAGTCGCGACGACAAGCGCTGCGTCATGGAAGCCCGCCTCGAAGGCCGCCAGCCGGTCGCCGCCACCGACCACGCCGACACCCTCGATCAGGCCATCCGCGGCGCCGCCGAAAAGCTCGTCCGGCTGCTCGGCAACCAACTCGGCAAGGCCGCCAGCAGCCAGCGCACAAGCATCCGCGCGGGGCGGGCGGAAGCGGATTCGGATCACGCATAGCGGCGCGGTGGGAAACGAAGTTGGGAGTCGGGAGTCGGGAGTGCGCTCTTGCATTTGCAGGAGGGAGCTTGCTCGCGATTCGCAGCGCGCAGCGCTGCCTTCTTTCGAATTTGTTGGAGGGAGCTTGCTCGCGATTCGCAGCGCGCCGCGCTGCCTTTGCTCTTCGATCAGAATGCCCGCCAAAGCCAAAGCCCGCTTCCGCGGTCGCCTGCAAGCAGCCTCCACAAATAGCCAACTGGACTCCTACTGTGCGGGAGCCGACTCTCTCTTGATGGCGTTCGCGAAGCTCTTTCATCCTGCGCGCCATAAGGACGCGGCCACCGGCGCGAACGCTGCAGAGGCGAAGATCGAAGCGACACGCGCGCCGGGACCGGGCTACGTCCGGCTTGCGGCCCTGCGCTCCTCACTGGCTACTGGAACTGGCCACTGAAACTGCTCTTACTCCCGACTCCCGACTCCCAACTCCCGACTCCTTACTCGCTCCTGCCCTACACTAGGCCCCCAGTCGCTCCCGCCGCATCGATGTCCGCCTCCTTCGTCCACCTGCGCGTCCATTCCGAGTATTCGCTGGTTGACTCGACCGTGCGGATCCGTGCGCTGATCAAGGCGGCGCGGGCGGCGCGGATGCCGGCGCTGGCGCTGACTGACGACAGCAATCTGTTCGGGCTGGTGAAGTTCTACAAGTACGCCGAGGCTGCCGGCATCCAGCCCATCGCCGGCTGCGATGTGTGGGTGCGCGAGGCCGATCTGATCGGCCGGATGACCTTGCTGGTGCAGGATCTGGATGGCTATAGACGACTCTGTCGCTGGCTCAGCGCGGCCTGGCGGGCCGGCCGCGATCTGCAGGACCGGGTGATCCTGGAAGCGGACTGGCTGCGCGGCGACAACGGCGGCCTGCTGGCCCTGTCCGGTGGCCATCACGGCCTGATCAACGACGCCCTGCTGCACGGCCGCGAGGCGCAGGCACTGGCCAGCGCGCAGGCCTGGGCGCAGGCTTTTCCGGATCGCTTTTACCTGGAACTGAGCCGCTGCGGCCGCGAGCACGAGGAGGCCGGCTGGC
>JBGTIE010000343.1:0-4158 GCA_041745855.1 Lysobacterales bacterium
GGTTGCGCCCGCTCAGGTCGACCAACCGGTGCAACTCGCTGCCGACCAGCGCGTTGGGGCTGAGTGCCGAAAAGCGCACCCTGGCCAGGCGCAAGATTCCCGGCTCGTTGAATACCGGCACCAGCCGGAACTCGCAGATCCGGCCGATTGCGTCGCCGAGTGGCACGCGGCGACCGTCGGCGCGCCATTCCAGCTGACGGAGGTCCAACTCCAGGCGGTGGCTGCCGGCGGCCAGGTTGAGCTCGCTCAGCCGCTGCTCGCCGCCGGCCAGCGGGCTTTGCACCAGCGCCAGCAGGAACGGCTGGTCGCTGTGATGGTCCAGGCTGAACAGCGGAAACAGACTCGTGTCCAGGCAGGCGCCATCGAAACCCAGCGGCACATTGGCCGCACCGGCCGCCAGCTCCAATTCCAGACCATCGGCGTCGAAATGGCTGGCCAGCACCTGCTGTACCCGCCCGCCGATCAGCTCGGCGGGCGCACGCAGCGGAAAATCGAGCACGCTGTGGCCAGCGTCATGAGCTGTCGTGATCGCTTCAGCCTGTGTGACCCAGGCGTTCTGCAGCGCGCGCAGGCTCAGGCCGTAGGCGATCGCCAGAAACAGGCCGAGCAGCAGCAGGCCCGGCAGCCAGCGGGTGGTCGACGATTTCACGGGACGGACGAGCAGCTCTGCGTCGTTCAGGCGGTGTTTTGTGGGGTCGCGGCGGCCAGCGAGTCGATCCGGGCGGCCATGATGAAGTCATTGCGCGACAGGCCGTCCACATCGTGGGTGATCAGGTGCACGACCACATAGCCCCAGCCCAATTCCAGGTCCGGGTGATGGCCCTGCGCCTCGGCGATATCACCAAGCCGGTTGGTGAAGGCCAGCGCGTCGAGGAAGTTGCCGAACTTGTAGCGGCGGCGCAGGCGGCCCTTCTCATCGCGACCCCATTGCGGGATCTGGCGGGACAGTTCTTCGGCTTCGCTTGCGCTGACGCGGTGCTCGCTACCGCTCAGCGGCTGGCAGTGTTCCTGATGCAAGGACATGGCGGATCCTGACGGAGTCGGGCAGACAGTATAGTCGGGAGCGCTAGCGCGTCCTTGCGAGATCCGTTCTCCGGCTCGGAAATGCACACGGGCCATGAACGCTCGTCATTGCGAAGCGCCTTTCGGGCCGCAAAACGTACACGGGCCTTGAACCTTCGTCATTGCGAAGGAGCCTAAGCGACTGCGGCAATCGCGTTTGCGTCTCCGAACGAGGAGCACTGGATTGCCGCGGCCCGCGCCGAATGGGGGCGCGTCGTTGAATGAAGATCGAGCGGCGCGGGTCTCTCCATGAACCCATGCCGTAACTCATTGATTCGTCATTGCGAGGCATGCGCGGCCCGCACTTGGGAGCTTGCCGGTGACTGCAGCGCATGCCGTGGCAATCCAGAGATCTTGTCCGTGAAAGCAAAATCTCTGGATCGCTGCGGTCGCAAGCTCCCTCGCGATGACGAGGGTTCATGGCCCGTGGGCATTTCCGGGCCGGAAAAGGGATCTCTCCATGAACCCATGATGTAAGTCATTGATTCGTCATTGCGAGGCGTGCGCGGCGAATACTTGCAGGTTGCGTCGGATTCCTGGCGCATGCCGTGGCAATCCAGGGATTTTCGTCGTGAAGAGCGGAACAGCGCTGGATCGCCGCGGTCGCTTAGGCTCCCTCGCGATGACGAGGGTTCATGGCCCGTGTGCATTTTCGGGCCGAAAAAGGGGTCTCGCAATGACGATGGGTTGGCTGCCATCGGACCGATTACTCGCGTCACTCGCTCGGTCGGTGCCCTGGGCCCTGGGCCCTGGGCCCTGAGCCCTGGGCCCTGAGCCCTGGGCCCTGAGCCCTGAGCCCGCCCTGTGCCCTGCGCCCTGCAACTAGACCCTTCGAATCGCCCCCTTCCTTGCTATCCCAGCCCGGATGTCCCATAAACCTGCAAGCGCCGCTACAACTGGAGTATTCGTGATTCGTATCGATGACGCCGCCCGCGCCTATTTCATCAAGTTGCTCGATGAGCACGGCGTGGAAGGAACCGGCATCCGCATGCGCGCGGTGGCACCGGGCGGGGCGCAGGCCGACTGTCGGCTGGAGTTCTGCGAGCCGGACGACGTGTCCGACAGCGACTGGGAGATCCAGTGCGAGGGCTTCAGCGTCTACATCGACCATCAGAGCGCGCCGTATCTGGACGACACCGAGGTTTGCTACGAGACCGACGGCATGAACGCCCGGATGGTGATCAAGGCGCCGCGCCTGAAGGGCGTGCCGCCGGGCGAGGGCGCCAGTCTGGTACAGCGGGTGCAGTATGTGCTGGAAACCGAAATCAATCCGCAGGTCGCCTCGCATGGCGGACGAGTGACTCTGGAAGAGGTCGATGCCGACGGCCGGGTCATCCTGCGTTTCGGCGGCGGTTGCCAGGGCTGTGGCATGGTCAGCGTGACCCTGCGCGAAGGCGTCGAAAAGACCCTGCGCAATCGCCTGCCCGAGGTGACCGCAGTGATCGACGCCACCGATCATGATCGTGGCGACAATCCTTACTACAAGAAGGGCGAAGCGGGGAGTTCGGTGGTTTGAGGGGGCGCGGACGGCGGGGTGATGCTGTGAGGAAGTTGCATGATTCAGGAGGGCCCAGGGCCCAGGGCTCAGGGCCCAGTTAAGAGCAATCAAGGCGAGTACGGCACCAGAGGAGCGAGGCCGCTCTTGATCTGCTGGGCCCTGGGCCCTGAGCCCTGGGCCCTGGAATCCGCACAGGGATTCTGAACTACCACTTTGCCTCGCACACTGCCCCGCAGCGCAGATGGCCTTGCTTCCCGCCCTTTGCCGTTGTGTACTTGAAGATGGGGCCGCGCTGGTTGCACCGGCGGCGGAAAGTCGATCAACAATCCAGGAGTGGGCAATGAAGTTTCTGAAGCTGCAGGTACTCGCGGTTGCGCTGATGGCTGTGACGGGAACGGCACTGGCGTCCGACCGACCGGTGATGGCAGTCACCGAATTCACCAATCAATCCGGCGCTGGCTGGTGGCGTGGCGGCGTGGGCTGGGAGCTGGCCGATATGCTGACCAACGAACTGGCAGCGACCAATGCCTTCCGGATGGTCGAGCGCGATCAACTGCGGGCCGTGCTGGATGAACAGAATCTCGCCGCTTCCGGCCGTGTAGCGGCCGGCACCGGTGCCCAGATCGGCCAGTTGACCGGCGCCCAGTATCTGGTCACCGGCATCGTCAGTGCCTATGAGCAAGAAACCAAGAGCACCGGCGGCGGACTCAGCTTCAAGGGTATCTCGGTCGGCGGCAAGAGCGAGAGCGCCTATCTGGCGGTCGATCTGCGGGTCATCGACACGACCACCGGCGAAGTGGCCTTCACGCGCACCATCGAGGGCACCAGCAAGGGCGGCGGCATGAGCGTCGGCGTCTACCGTGGTGGCTTCGGTGGCAATCTGGCGAGCGAGAACAACACCCCGGTCGGCAAGGCGATCCGCGCCGCGCTGGTCGAGGCGACCGACTATCTGGAGTGCGTGATGGTGACCCAGACGAGCCGTTGCATGGCCGAATACGAGGCCAAGGACGACCGTCGCCGCGACAAGACCCGCAGCGCGATCAGGCTCGACGAGTAAGCCACCGGCTCAACACCGAGCCACACGAAAAAGCCCCGGTTTTCCGGGGCTTTTTTCATGTCCCGGATGTTCCATGAACGAGCTTGGCAAGGCCGTCGAGGGCGCATCGTGGTGCGGTCCACGAACTGTTTGGCAGTGAGAGTGCGGCTCGGGACGCTCTTGCTCTCTCCGCGACCTCCGCGTCTCCGCGTGAAAAGGCTGTTGCTCTCCTCGGTCGCGGGCCGAATAGCAAGAGTGGTCTCACGCGGAGACGCGGAGGTCGCGGAGGAAAAGCTTGCTACCGCCTGACAGTGTGCGCGGGACGCGTCGGCGAGCAGGTGTCTGCGACCCTCCGCGGTCAGTAGAAATGCTCCTGAAAGCCCGTCGCGTGAGCTTGGGCTTCGGCACTGCGAAGGGAATGCCGATTCGAATCAGCCTTCCCCGCGCGGCGGACCCGCCGGACGGTCTCGCCGGGGCCGTGGCTTGCGCCGTTTCGCGCCGCCCGGCTTGGGTCCGCTTCTGGGGCCGTTGCCGGTGTTGCCGTCCTGGCGCGGTTGCCCTT